>JANQEF010000025.1 GCA_028278465.1 Dehalococcoidia bacterium
TCCGCTCTCAGCACTCTGTCACGTAGCGCCACCGCCGCGGTCCTGAGCGCGATCTCGGGGTCGATCCCGGCCTGCCGCACCTCACGAGCCACCTGCATCAGCACCTCTGCCGCCCGCGCCTCGGCCTGATCTTCCGATTCGCCTTCGGCTCGCTCGAAGATTGGTGTCGCAGGCGCGGTCTCAGGCCACTTCAGTCCCGCCTTGATCGTCCTGCGCTGGACCGAACCCGCCAGGGCAAGCGCAGGCATCGAAGAAGGCAAGCTCGCCACCGCCGACCCCCTGCCGCTCTCGCCGCGCTTGAGCTGCTCCCAGCGGTCGATCACCTCCTCCGGGTCGGTGAGCTGCTCTGCCCCCGCGAAGACGTGCGGGTGACGCCGTACCAGCTTCTCCCTCACCTTCTCAGCTGTGGTGATGGCGTCGAAGTCGCCCTGCCGTCGTGCGATGTCGGTGTAGAAGGCGATGTGCGTCATCACGTCGCCCAGCTCCTCTTCCACACCGGCTTGATCCTCGGAATCGACCGCATCCAGGAGCTCGTATACCTCTTCGAGAGTGTGCTGCCGGAGCGATTTGTGGGTCTGCTCGGCGTCCCACGGGCAGCCACCGGGGTCGCGCAGACGCTCCACCGTGGCGATCAGCGCCGCAAACGCGTCTCCCGCTCGGCGGGCGTAGTCGGATATCTCGTCCACGGAAGTCTCCTCTGGCGGCGGGCGTACGGCGAGGTCGAAGGTCGAGACAGTATCCTATTCGACGATGCAACACCCAACTGTCCAGGCGCTCCGCGTGCGACTCGTGCCTCCCGTTTCCTGGCCGGTGGACGCCCGAGGCTGGACCGTCTTTTCGCTGGCCGCGCTGTTGGCCGTCGCTCTGCCCGTGTTCGTCATCCTCGCGAACGTCGAATACGTGACAAAGAGCGACTGGCTCTACTCGTACAGCTGGTGGCGGAACGGCATCCCGGAGCGAACGAACCTGCCGGTTTCCGAGCTGGACAGCGGCGCCGACCAGATCAAGGACTACTTCTCGAACGACACGGAGCGGCTGGACCTGCGGGTGACGTTCCGTGGCGAGCAGATCTCGCTCTACAACGAGCGCGAGGTGCAGCACATGGTGGATGTGAAGGGACTGATGCAGGGTGTGTTCAACGCTGTTCGCATTACGGGCGGTATCGCGCTGCTGATCGCGCTTGCGGGACTGGTGTATTTCGGCCGCAGTTTCTGGGACCTGCTGCTGCTGACGCTCCGGTGGTCAGCTCTCGGCTCGGGAATCGTTGTCGGTGTGCTGGCGGTAGCGATCCTGATCGACTTTGACTTTGTCTTCCGCCAGTTTCATTTCCTCAGCTTTGCCAACGACCTGTGGCTGCTGAACCCGTCGACCGATTTCCTGATCATCATGTTCCCTCAGCGGTTCTTCTTCGAGGCTACGCTGTTCATCGCCGTCTTCTCAGTGGCGCAGTTCGCTCTGCTGATATACGCAGTGCGGCTGATCGGACGGAGGGCCAGCCCGGTCGGGAAGGGCGAGGACTAGCCGAGATACGTTCGGGAGACCAGGTCTCGGTCCACCTGGTAGGTGAGCTTGTCGACGGCTTCGCCGGGTGTCAGCCAGAGCATCTCAGAGACCTCGTCGTTTGGCGTGAAGTCGGGACTGCCGACCAGTTTTATCCGGTAGTAGACGACGATTTTCGGCCGTTTCTTCACCAGGTACGCGTTAGGCTGCACGATCTCGATGATCTCGCCGTGGCAGCCCGTCTCCTCCTCGACCTCTCTTAGCGCCGCCTGCTCCAGTGTCTCGCCGGGATCGAGGTGCCCCTTCGGCAGGGTCCAGTCGTCGTGCTTTGGCCGATACACGACCGCAATGTGAAGCTCGTCACCTGTCCGGTGCTCCAGGAGACCGCCGGCAGCGATGTCTACAGTGACGGGCTCAGACACGGCCGGTTACCCGGACTCGGCAGACGGATTCGGGCGACATCAGGTCCGTCACGGCATCATGCGCCGTTCTGGCCGTCACGCATCGCCCAGAACACCCGCTCGGGGCTCATCGGGAGGTCGGTGATACGTGCGCCGGTCGCATCGAAGACGGCGTTCGCCAGCGCCGCAGCGGGCGGGATGATCGGCGGCTCACCGACGCCGCGCACCCCGAACGGTCCGTCGTCCGCAGGCGTCTCCAGGATCACGCACTCCATCATCGGCAGGTCGAGCGCCGTCGGCATCCTGTAGTCCAGCAAACTCGAATTCCGCATCAGACCGCGGTCGTCGTAGACGTACTCCTCGTTCAGCGCCCAGCCGATGCCCTGTGCAGCGCCGCCGTGCATCTGCCCCTCGACCTGCGTCGGGTTGATCACGCGGCCAACATCCTGGAAGATCGTGAAGTCGAGGATGTTCACCTTCCCGGTGCCAGGATCGATCTCCACGTCTGCGATGTTCAGCGCGTAGCCGTTGGCAGGCCGCATGCTCGGGTCGCTGGAAGCGGTTGCCTCGATCGGCACCGCCTGCGCGTTGATGATCTTCGCCGCCTCTTTGAAGCCGAGCCGCCTGTCCTGGTTGTCGCGCGGGAAGAAGTGGCCGCCTTCGTACTCGACGAACTCGGGATCGACGCTGAAGTGCGAGGCGAGCTGGTTTCGCATGATGTCGAGCACCGCCATGCCGGCCTTGTAGACGGCATCGGATTGCGTGCGCGTGACCTTCGAACCGGCTGAACTGCCGGTGAACGGGATGTCATCTGTGTTGGCGACCCTGACCGAAACGTCCTCTGGATTGATCCCGAGCGTTTCGGCGGTCAGCTGCGCCAGTCCGGTGCGAACGCCTGAGAGATCGACAGATCCGGTTGTGAGAACGACGCGCCCGTCGGGCTGGACCAGCATGCGGGAGCTCGCCTGATCGACACCGCATGGCCACCAGCCAATGCCGACTCCACGGCCGGTCGGCCAGCCGTTCGGCGACTCCTTGATCGGCCGCGTGTAGGCGGGATGCGCCTTCGCTGCCTCCAGCATCTCCTCGATGCCGAGGCGCGTGTACTGGTTGTCGTCCACCGTGTAGTCGCCGGTCTTCGACGCGTTCATGATGCGGAAGTCCATCGGCTCGATATCGAGCTTCCGCGCTAGCTCGTCCATCACCTGCTCGGTGCAGAAGGAAGAGACGGTTGCTCCCGGCGCACGGTAGGCGGCGACGCGAGGCGTGTTGGTGACGACGTCGTAGCCGTCGACGCGGCTGTGCTCGGGCTGGTAGCAGGCGAAGACGGACTGGACGCCGCGCATGATCGGAGCGCCCGGAAACGCTCCCGCACCGTAGACGAGCCGCGACTGCGCAGCCTTCAGCTTGCCGTCCTTTGTCGCGCCCATCTTCACGGTCACGACGGCGGCTGCTCCCGGACCGGTCGCTTTC
>JANQEF010000071.1 GCA_028278465.1 Dehalococcoidia bacterium
CTGCAGCGCCTTCCTCAGAGCCGTCTCTCGCGCCGTGAGCGTCATTACCTGGCGGCTCGCAACCTCGACTTCGGCCCTCAGCTTCTCGATCTCAACAAGGATGCTGGAGACTTTGCTCGCCAGTTCGGCGACGCGCGACGGCATGCCCCGGGCGTTCGTCTCGTCTCGCCTAAGGAGAAGCCTGTCTATTCGGGGATCTCGCATGGGCACTCCGTGCTGCGCACCGATTTCGGGACTGCCAAGACCAGAGCCCGGGCGGCGCAATCGCTTCTCTGAACCGAATCTACGCTTGTCTGCCCGCTTGCCGAACCCGTAAAACGCGCCACCTCGAATCCGGCTATTCGCAGTAGTGACCGTCATTTCCCTGAGATCGGCGACCGCGAAAGTTTGCGAAGTTCCGCAACCGGTTCTGTACTCTCACCGGTGCGGTATCGCCGTGGTTCGGGCGACGATGTGACGAAGTGCTCGCGCAGAGTGGTTCGCTTCCATACGCAGTCACTCGGCGTGTACCCGGTTAATCAGCCTTCTCCTACCGGTCTCCTTCACGATCACGTGGAGCGCCGGTGTCCAGTGGTCAACCGAACGCCTTTGCTCCCAGATGGTCAAATAGACGAACCAGATCCGCGCTGGTTGTGGATCGAGGGACTGAAGATCCCGGTCGCGGTGCTGAGCCTCAAAGACCGGCTGGTCACGGCGATAAACAGCCGCGCGTCTGAGCTGCTCGGCGTCGATGCGGGCGATCTAGCCGGCATGCCCTCGTCCCGCCTGCTGCCCGACTACATGCTGCCTTCGCATGACCTTGTCGCCAGGTGGATATCCGATGCCTCCGCTGAAGGTGTGACCGGGACCGAGGTCGACCTGCTCTTCGAACCGACGGAGTCGGAGCCGGTGCGGCTCAGCGCACATCTCAGCCCGGCCGACCCTGCAGGCGAGTTCCTGCTGCTTTCGTTGGAAGAGCCTGAAGCGGATGAGCCGGGCGAGGCGATGGACCCCGAGGAAGCGCTGCTGGGGCTGATGAGCGACATCGGCCACATCGTCGGCTCTTCGCTGGACCTTGAAGCGGTTAGCCAGCGGTTCGCTATATCGCTGATGCACGTGGTTCCCGCCGAACACGTCGCCGTCCTGCTTGCGACAGGCGATGATGAGTCGATGAACCTCATCTTCTCAACCGGCCAGGGCACTCCTGGCGAGGCGATGGGTGTGCTGAAGGACGGTCCGATCGCGAGGGCGATCAAGACACAGGAAGCGGTGCTGCTCGATACGGAAGAGATCGGTTTCTTGCGGGAGCACGGCGCCAACACATGGTCTTATCTCGACGAGAAACTGTTGACGGCCTGTTGCGTGCCGCTTGTGTCAAACGGTGAGTCCATCGGTGTGACCCTTCTGGCATCGGCCGTGAGCAAAGCGTTCGGGCCCGAAGACATGGAGCTGCTCGAAACCGCCTGCAACCAGGTGGCGGGAGCGATCTCGAATCTGATGCTCCACGAGAGGCTGGCCGAGGGAGCGCTCGAGCGCGACGTGCTGGCGAACATCGGTCGTCTCGCAGGCGGTGCGACCAACTTCGACGGGGCGATGGGGGGGATAGCCGGCGAGATAAAGCGTTTCATGCCCATCTCAGAGCTGTGGGTGTGTGAGCCGAACGAGGCGTCGGGCCGGATGACGAGGGCTTACGTGTGGACCGAGTCCGGCAAGGACACGGATATCGATCTCGAGTCGTGGCACGGGGCCGATGACACCGACTCCCCGGCCAGCGGCGTCGCGGACACAGTGGAGCTGTCGAAGGACGGCAAGCCTGTCAACGCGGCCATGGCGCCCATGAAGTTCAGTGGCCGGACGATCGGCGCTGTGATGATCGTGGCGCCGGACGGCGAGTCGTACAGCTCACGCGAGACCGTCTTCACCTCGATGGTGGCGAACCAGATATCGGGCGCTGTTCACACCGCCCGGGCGTACCGCAACCAACAGCGCGAGACCAACCTGAGGCGCACTCTGGCGCAGATCAGTCTTGCCGCCAGCCGAGACCTGGCACCCGATTCGGTGTTCGAGCGCATCGCCAATGAGGTGGCGGAGCTGATCGAGTACGACCTGTTCGCAATCGCTCTCCCGAAGCCGGATATGACTGGCATGCACGTCCGCTTCCACATCGGAACGGACGAGGTTAGAAGCGTCTACGAATCTACGGACGAGCAGCAGCCCATCGACGCCGTGGAGTGGCGCGATTCGGCGCTGACTTCGGCTCACGACGATCCTCGCTTTGCCAGCGTCGCAGCAGATGGCATCAACTCGGTGATAGAGGTGTCGCTCGGGACCAGGGAGAACGGCTGTGCCGGTCACATGCTGATCGGCTCCAGGGCCGAGTCCGCCTTCTCAGAACAGGTCCTGCGTACTCTCAGCCACGTTGCGGCACAGGTGACGCCTGCGATCCAGAACGCGATGGCGCACGAGCAGGCGGTTGAGCTTGCAGAGGCGCGCATGGCAGAGGCGCGGGCGGAGGCCCGGAACCTGGAGCTGGAGAAGATCAACGACGCCAAGAGCCAGTTCCTGAGTGTCGTTTCGCACGAATTGCGCACGCCGCTGACCAGCATCATCACCTACGCCGAACTGCTGGCGCGCAACATTGGCGGCAGCATGAGCGAGAAGCAGATGACTCAGGCGAAGGTGATCAACAAGAGCGCGACGCACCTGAAGTTCCTGATCAGTGACCTGCTGGATGTTTCACGCATAGAGTCCGGAAACCTGTCACTCGAGATGTCGAGGTTCGAGATCGGCGAGGTTGTGCGGGATGTCGTGGACCAGTTCGAACCTGTCCTCGCCGAGAAGCAGCAGGTGCTGGAAGCGCATGTGACGAGTGAGAGCATTCAGATCCACGCTGACCGTTCCCGGATTGTGCAGGTGATCAGCAACCTGGTGGAGAACGCGTCCAAGTACTCGCCGCCGGAGACGGCGATCACCGTGGACGTCTACCGCCGGGCCAGGGAAGTAGTGATCGCTATCACGGATCAGGGGGTCGGGATCTCCTCGGAGGATCAGAAGCAGCTGTTCGTGGCGTTCTTCAGGGCGAACAGTGAGCTGACTCGCTCCGAGCCGGGAACCGGGCTGGGCCTGGCGCTGGTGAGGAGCATCGCCGAGATGCACGGCGGCTCCGTTTCGGTCAACAGCGAGCTGGGCAAGGGGTCGACGTTCTCGGTAGCGCTAAGAGCGGCATCTGGCGAGCA
Organism: Dehalococcoidia bacterium; assembly: GCA_028278465.1. Lineage (GTDB taxonomy): Bacteria > Chloroflexota > Dehalococcoidia > Lucifugimonadales > Lucifugimonadaceae > JAJCYX01. The sequence goes on from JANQEF010000071.1 coordinate 3,216, forward strand.
AGCGGCGTAGGGGACTGGTGCGTCTTCTGTTTGTGGGGGCGGCAGATATGCTGCGCCGGGTCTCGGTGGGACAGGCACGTACGTGTCTCCTGAGCGAAGCGCAGCGAAGTCGAAGGATCTCTGGAGCGGAGACTAGTCCTGACAAGACGAGTCGTCTCCTCGCGAGGCCCTTCGACTTTGCTCAGGGAACACGCCTCTCCGTTGGACGGGCTCAGGTTGGCGGGACGTCCTTCTCCCGGCGGGACAAGGTGCAGGATGAGGGAGAAGTGGACTCGCGTCGGCCAGTAAGGACGTCGCAGCTTGTCATTCCGGACTTGATCCGGAATCTCGCTAGTGATCCAAGAAGACGGTCAGGTCCCTCGACCCGCAAGCGGGTACCCCGCGCTCGGGATGACAAAGCGCGAGCCTCGCCTTGATCTCAACCTTCTCGCGTCCAGAGGACGCTCAGTAGAGGAAAACCAACGACCCTCCCTCTAACTCCCTCCCAAGCTGGGAGGGAGGATGGGCCGACCCTCCCTCTAACTCGCGCCCTGAGGGCACCCGAAGCTGGGAGGGAGAGACACCAGCGGCGTGCCGTGCGACTCGGATATCCTTGAATCACCTGTGATCCCGGGTCGTCCAACGGTAGGACTGAGGACTTTGAATCCTCCAATCCAGGTTCGAATCCTGGCCCGGGAACCAGCAGACCTGAACTGGAACCACGCAGACGACCCGTTCGTTTGACCGGCGTTCTCAAGTCCCTGACAACCTTCTGACAACGAGCGCTGCCGAGTTCACGCACGTCACCAAAGAAAAGAGCCGCGGCCTTTACGGTCGCGGCTCTGCTTTTCAGCTCTAGTCCGGCTGTCCGACGAGTTCTGCCCGCCGAAAGCTCTCAGCGATCCCGGTCTCTAGCTCCGGCTACCGCCCTCGAACGACTCACTCTCGATCTCTTCGTCGACCGAAAGAGCAAGGTCAACACCCTGCTCGTTCGCGGCCTCGATGGTGCTCCACGGCGTCACCGTCACCCAGTGGTCCGGCTCGATCTCAGTGAGCGGCGGGCGCGTCTGAGCGAACTCGTGGTCCGGGTCTACCGGCAGCGGCGTCCTCGTCATGAACACGTCGCCTGGAGGTGGGTCCACCGGCGAGACAACCTCACCGGGCAGGATGATCTCCTCACGCTCGATGTCCGGGTGCGAAGGCAGCGCCGCCGAAAGCAGCGCGTTCGTGTACAGGTGAGTCGGATTGCGGAAGATGCTCTCCGTGTCACCCATCTCCTGCACCACGCCCAGGTACATCACAGCGGTCCTGTGGCACATGTACCGCACCGTCGCCAGGTTGTGCGCCACCATCAGGTACGCCAGCCCGTGCTCCTCCTGCAGGTCAACAAGCAGGTTCATGATCTGGGCACGGATCGACACATCGAGAGCCGATACTGGCTCGTCGAGCGTGATGATCTTCGGGTTAAGCGCCAGGGCGCGGGCGATGCCGATGCGCTGGCGCTGTCCGCCCGAGAACTCGTGCGGGTAAAGGTTTCCCTGGTAGGCGTTCAGGCCGACCTCGGTCAGCAGCTCGCCGACACGGGTGCGTATCTCGCCACGGGTCTTGGTCGTCGCGATCTCAAGCGGCTCAGCGACGATCGAGTTGACGCGCATCCTGGGGTTAAGAGATGACCACGGGTCCTGGAACACCGCCTGGATGGAGGTCCGGAACTCCTTGCGGCCGGCCTTGGTGAGCGTCTTGACGTCCTGGCCTTCGAAGAAGATCTGGCCCTCTGTCGGCTCTTCCAGTCCGAGCAGCACCTTCAGCGTCGTGGTCTTACCACAGCCGGACTCGCCAACGAGACCGATCGTCTTGCCGCGCTCGATGTCGAAGCTAACGTCGTCCACGGCCTTCAGCCAGTGCTTCTGACCGAACCCGAGGATGGTGTTTCCGACCTGGAACCACTTCCTCAGGCGCCTCACGGAGATGATGGCGTCGGAATCGTTCAGCGTCCCGGGCGCCCACGCCACTCCAAACCTGTTAGCGCCCCCTTCCGGGGTTTCAGTAGTCGGCGCCGGTGCTTCAGCAGTTGTCATCGTTTACTCCGTCGGTTCTGGCGTTTCTGGCGTCAGGGTGTCCGAATCAGGACTTATCACGAGCCTTAGCAGCTGCAATCTCATCCTTGTACTCGTCGCCATACGAGACTAGGTGGGCGTACTTGTGGAAGTCTGCAACCGAACTGTGGGCCAGCTGGACCCAGTGGTCCGGCTCGACCTCTACAAGCTCCGGCCTGATCTGCAGGTCCTTGTCTGTGTGCGGCAGCGGGGACCTCGGGGCGAACGCGTCGCCCGGCGGCAGGTTGTAGAGGAGCGGCGGCTGACCTTCGATCTGCGGCAGCCTGCCTGTCTTCTCTTCGAGCTTCGGCACCGATGTGATCAGCGCCTTGGTGTATTCGTGGAGCGGGTTGTTGAAGATGGTCCGCACATCGGCCATCTCGACAACACGACCTGCGTACATAACGGCGACCCGGTCACACATCTTCGCCACGATTCCGAAGTCGTGCGTGATGAAGATGATGCCGACGCCCTCTTCCCGCTGGATCTGCCTGAGCAGGCGCAGGTATGCCGCCTGGATCGTCACGTCGAGCGACGTGGTCGGCTCGTCGGCGATGATGACGGCGGGCTTGGAGGAGATACCGATCGCGCCGACTACGCGCTGGCGCATGCCGCCTGAGAGCTGGTGCGGGTAGTCCTTGGCTCGCACGGCGGGAGCAGGGATACGCACCTTGCGCAGCGAGTCGACGATCTTGTCCCACAGGTCACGGCCTCGCAGTCCCTGGTGGATCTGGATGGCCTCACCGACCTGGTTGCGGACCGAGAAGACGGGGTTCAGGGCGGACATCGGGTCCTGCAGGATCATCGAGATCTCGCCGCCACGGACCTTGGTCATCTCCTTCTCGGAGAGCTTGAGCAGGTCCCGGCCGTTGAGGATCACCTCACCGCCGACGATCTGGCCGGGAGGCGAGGGAACAAGCCGCATGAGGGAGAGTGCGGTGACCGACTTGCCGGAGCCGGACTCGCCGACCACTCCGAGAGTCTCGCCGCGGCGGACGTTGTAGCTAACACCGTCAACGGCCTTCACCGTGCCCCAGCGTGTGGTGAAGTGGGTCCGGAGGTCTCGGACGTCCAGCACCACCTCTTCACCGGCTGCGCTGGCGCCAAACCCGTCACGGTCCAGTTCCCGGGCTACCGGGCTGTCTTCGACCGCCGCTTCCTCTACGGATGTAGTCTCGTCCATATCGGCTCCCTATCTCCTGGCGGGCTCTCTGCCGCTATCGCTCAAGTTCGTCCCGCCCCTGCCAGGGATGAATTTCATAGCAACTCCGCGAGTCTGAATGCCAGGCCCGAAGAGTGGGAGGCACAATACCACAGCGGAGCGGGTTTTTGCCAACGGCCGAGTTCGAGTTGAACTCAGGAGACGCCGAGGTCTGATTCGAGTTGCGTTAACGTGTCGTCCAGCGCACTCACAATGAAGTCGACTTCGTCTGACGTGATTGAGAGCGGCGGGCAAAGCGAGATCAGATCTCCGGCCCTGAAGCTGACCAGCTTCCGCTCGTACAGGAGCTTCGGAAGCATTTTGGCCAGCGCGGCATCTGCCGGGAACGGCGTCTTGTTATCCCTGTCCTGCACCAGTTCGACCGCAGCGAGCAGCCCGAGACCGCCACGAACGTCGCCGACGATCTGGTGGTCGTACAGCCGCTGCAACTGGTCGAACAGGTAGTTACCCATACGACGGGAGTTGCCGACGAGGTCTTCTCGCTCGAAGACCTCGAGGTTGGCGAGAGCCGCAGCGGCGGCGACAGGGTGGCCGCCGAAGGTGATCAGGTGCCGGAACGTCTCTTTCGGGCCTCCGATGAACGAATCGGCGATCCTCTTGGTCGCTATGGCGGCGCCGAGCGGCGCGTAGCCGCTGGTCAGCGCCTTCGCAACGGTGGTGATGTCCGGCTGCACGCCCCAGTTCGAAGGAGCGAAGTACTCGCCGGTGCGGCCGAAGCCGGTGATCACCTCGTCGGCGATCAGCACGACGTTGTACTTGTCTGCGATCTCTCGAAGGCGCTGCCAGTACTCGGCAGGCGGGACGTGGATGCCCGCAGCGGCCGAGACCGGCTCTGCGATCATTGCGGCGACGGTGTCAGGATCGTTGTGGACGATCGCCGTCTCGAACTCGTTGGCGCACCTGACGGCCACATCGACCGGATCGCCTTCGTACGGCATCCGGTACGAGTTCCAGTTACCGACATGGACCGCGCCCGGCATTTCGGGGCCCATCGGGTCTGCGGCGGGGCTGCGGCCGAGCGAGACCGACATCGCGGTGCCGCCGTGGTACGAGTAGCGGCGTGAGATCACCTTGAACGCGCCGGCCTTGCCATTCAGCGCCTGGTGCTTCTTCGCCATCTTGACCGCAGTCTCGACCGCCTCGGAGCCGCCCGAGACGAAGAAGATGCGGGCGCCGTGATCCGGATAGAGCTCAGACACCTTCGCAGAGAGCTCGATCTGCGAAACCGTAGCCGAGCCTGCCGGCGGAGAATCGATCGCCAGCAACTGCTGGTACATGGCATCAGCGATCTCGCGTCGTCCGTACCCCGCGGCCTTGTACCAGAGACCGCCCATCGCATCGAGAAGCCGGTTGCCTTCGATATCCTCGACCCAGACGCCCTCGCCCTTCTCGAAGATCTTCAGCGAGCCTCGCCAGTCGTTGGTCTGAACGGCGTGCATGAAGAGGTGCTCGCCAGCTATCTGCTGCAGCTCCTCGATCCGCTCTCCGGAAACGGTCGGCAATGTGGAGGTCATCCGGGTTCTCCCAGTTGGTCTGTTTGGCGCGCCGCCTGCACAGGCAGGAGGCGGTCGCCAGTGCGTCTGCTTAGTTTCGTCGCAGCCCGGCGCTCATCGCCGTATGGCGGCAACTAGTCAGGTACGCGAAGCATTCTATTCCCGGCCCTCAGAGGCGGTCTATAGAGCAAACTCCACGGTCGGCCTCATAGTAGAGGCTGAACTTGGCGGTGCTATACTCGAACGCAAGATGAAACCAGTTGCTATTCGCGTGACCTGCGCCTGTACCTGCCGCTCCGGGCATTCGGAGGGGAGTTCCTGACGGCGCACTAACGCGAATAGAGACACCGACGCCCCTGCGAGCCAGACTTTGCAGGGGCTTTTTGCGCCTTTACAAAGTTTGCGGTGTTGAGGCTGTGAACTGAACGGCGATCCGAACACAGATGACGATGAGCGAAATAAAACAGAGGTTTTCAGCCGACGAGCTGGCTGAACTGAACAGCGGGTTCGAGTCAGGCGGGCCGGAAGACGTGCTGCGCTGGGTCGACGACACGTTCGGCGACCAGGCGGTGCTGACGTCGAGCTTCGGGCTGGAAGACGTTGCGCTGTACGACATGTACTGGCGGATCAACGAGAAGGCGCGCGTCATGACGCTCGACACGCTGCGCCTGCCGACCGAGACCTACACGCTCTTCGACCAGTTCCAGCTGCGCTACAGGGTCGAGATCGAGACACAGTACCCGGACCTCGATGCGGTGCGGGCCATGATCAAGGAGAAGGGCTTCAACCTGTTCTATAAAGGCATCGAGAACCGCAAGCAGTGCTGCGGCGTCCGCAAGGTTGACCCGCTCAACAAGGCGCTGGCCGGTGTTGACGCCTGGATAACCGGCCTGCGGCGTGACCAGGGTATGGACCGCGGCTCCATCGAGATCGTCGAGTGGGACGAACCGCACGGTAACTACAAGATCAACCCGCTGGCGAACTGGACGTTCGAGCAGGTGCGTGAGTACGTGGACGCCAACGGCGTTCCTTACAACGAGCTGCACGACCGCGGCTACCCGAGCCTGGGCTGCGCGCCGTGCACCCGAGCGATCGAGCCGGGCGAGGACATCCGGGCCGGGCGCTGGTGGTGGGAGAGCGACCCGGACGCCAAGGAGTGCGGCCTGCACATCGTCGAGGCGGCCACTCGATGAGCGCCGAACCCGCGTCGGCGTCCTCTATCGGGGCGTCTCACAGCGCCGAACTGCGCGCCCTGGAGTCGGAGTCGATCCACATCATCCGCGAGGTAACGGCGGAGTTCGACCGGCCCGGGCTTCTGTTCTCGGGCGGCAAAGATTCGATAGTGATGCTGCACCTGGCGGTGAAGGCGGTTAAGCCGGCGAAGCTGCCGTTTCCGGTCGTCCACATCGACACCGGCCACAACTTCCCTGAGGCAATCGAGTACCGCGACCGCGTAGTAGAAGAGCTCGGCATCGATCTCGTCGTCGGCTCGGTGCAGGAAGCGCTCGACTCCGGCCGCATCCCGCCGAGCACCGACCCCGGCGGCTCTCGAAATCGGCTGCAGACGCCCGTGCTGCTGGACGTGATCCGCGAGCAGAAGTTTGGCGCGGTGTTTGGCGGCGCACGGCGTGACGAGGAACGGGCGCGTGCGAAGGAACGTGTCTACTCGTTCCGCGACGAGTTCGGCCAGTGGGACCCGAAGAACCAGCGGCCCGAGGTCTGGAACCTCTACAACGGCTTCATCAACTCGGGTCAGCACATCCGGGTCTTCCCGCTCTCGAACTGGACTGAGCTGGATGTCTGGCGCTATATCGCGACGCAGAAGATCGAGATCCCGTCCATCTACCTGGCCCACGAGCGTGAGGTGTTCGAGCGTGACGGCCTCTACATGGCGGTCTCGCCCGCCCTGCAGCCCGAGCCGCACGAAAAGGTCGAGGTGATGTCTGTGCGGTTCAGGACAGTGGGCGACATGACCTCGACCGCTGCGGTCCCTTCGACGGCCGACACGGTCGAGGCCGTGATGGCTGAGATCGAGTCGACCCGCACGTCTGAGCGCGGCCAGTCCCGCGCCGACGACCGCGCTTCCGAGGCCGCCATGGAAGACCGCAAGCGCGAGGGCTACTTCTGATGGAGCTGCTCAGGATCGCCACGGCCGGCTCTGTCGACGACGGCAAGAGCACGCTGATCGGCAGGCTGCTCTTCGATTCGAAGGCTATTCAGGATGACGTGCTGAGCGCCGCAGAGTCGGTCAGCCGCCGCCAGAGCAACGAGTACCTGAACCTGGCGCTGCTCACTGACGGACTGCGCGCCGAGCGCGAGCAGGGCATCACTATCGATGTGGCGTATCGCTACTTCAACACGGCGAAGCGCAAGTTCATCCTGGCCGACACGCCGGGCCACGTTCAGTACACCCGCAACATGGTCACCGGCGCTTCGACCGCCGATGTAGCGCTGGTCATCATCGACGCCCGGAACGGCGTGGTCGAGCAGTCGCGCAGGCACGCGGTGATCGCCGCGCTGCTGGGCATCCGGCACATCGTGGTCTGCATCAACAAGATGGACCTGATCGGGTTCGATCAGCAGCGGTTCGACGCGATCAAGGACGAGCTCGAAGGGTTCTTCAACCGGCTCGACGTCGAGTGTGCGCACTACGTCCCGATCTCGGCGCTGCACGGCGACAACGTTGTCGAGCTGTCGGACACGATGCCGTGGTACACCGACGGTCCTCTGCTGCAGCACCTCGAAGATCTGGAGATCATGGGCACGCCGCTGGACGACTCGTTCCGCCTGCCGGTCCAGTACGTGATCAGGCCACTCACCGGCGAATATCACGACTACCGCGGTTACGCGGGCTCCATCCGCAGCGGCTCGGTGAAGGTCGGCCAGCAGGTCGGCATACTTCCGGCCGGCAAGACGTCACGCGTCACAGCCATCGAGTCACCGGACGGCGAGGTTGACGAGGCGGAGTGGCCGGCCGCCGTGACGATCAGGATCGAGGACGACTTCGATATCTCCCGCGGCGACCTGATCTGCGCTGCAGACGGCGTTCCCAGGGTGACGCAGGAGTTCGACGCGACGGTGTGCTGGATGAGCGAGCGGACGGAGCTGCGGCAGGGAGCGATGCTGCGGATCAAGCACACGACTCGCACCGCGCGGGCGATGATCACCGGCCTTCACAGCCGCATCGATGTGAGCACGCTTTCGGTCGATCCCGGCTGCCAGTCGCTGGCGCTGAACGAGATCGGACGTGTGACGGTGAAGACGAGTGCGCCGATCGTGTACGACGACTACACGGTGAACCGCGTGACCGGCAGCTTCATCCTGGTGGACGAGGGCACGAACGAGACAGTGGCGGCCGGGATGATCGGCAACCCGCGCTTCGGGGATTTCGAGTAGCTTCGTGCGGCCAGCCTAAGGCGTTGGCGTCGGGGTCTCATCGCCCGCTTCGACCGTAGCCCGGTCGCGATCCGCCTGCGCAGTCGCCTCGGCGATCTCGGCCTGCACCGTGGCCTGCGCCTCTTCGATCGTGATCCTGTTCAGCAGCGTCACGTGGAAGATCAACGTTGCGTTGGGCGGGATCCTCGGCGGAAAGCCCACGTCCCTGTAGGCGAGCGAAGGGCCGATCTCCATCACCCGCGTGCCACCCTCCTTCATCGTCGCAAAGCTCTGCTGCCAGCCGCGAATGAGGTTCAGCATGATGAAGTTGACCGGCTCACCGTTCGGATACGACGTATCGAACATGCAACCGTTGTCGAGCCAGCCGGTGTATTCGACCGTGATGGCGTCGGTGATGGCCGGCGAGTCTCCGGTTCCCTGCTCGACGTCGTAGAAGCTCAGGTCCTCTTCCTGCAGCTCCAGTCGAGACAGGTCGAGCTGATCGAAAGTCGGCGCGCCCGGTGGCTGGACATGGTCGATGCACTGGGAATCTGAAGGAGTCGGCTGCAGCACAGGCAATCCCTGGTCAGACGCCGAAGGGTCAGAACCGCTGCCGCGGCAAGCCGCGAGAGCGATCGCGGTTGTGGCGATGAGCAGTAGGAAGATGCGCCTGTTGTGAAGCAGGCGAGTCGAAGCGTTACGGGCGATTTGCATGTGTTCGTCGGACTCTATGTTGATCCGGTCGGTGCTGTCACAGCACGGAAGGACTGAAATCAGGCGATCCCAGCGTTGCGCTTGAACTGCGACGCTCCGGCGGCGATCCACGGCAGGGCCGAAACCATGAACAGCTTCACGCCCATCTCCACGAAGCGGCCTACATCCTCAGTCGCAGCAAGCGTCCCGGCGGTCCGGCCCGAGCTGATTATCTTCTCCAGCGATCCATCGATCTTCGCCTGGACATCGGGATGGCCGGCGTTTCCTATGTGTCCCATCGAGGCGGCGAAATCGGACGGCGCCACGAAGAACGAATCGATGTGATCAACGGTCAGCATCTCGTCCAGGTTCTCGTACGCCGCTATGTCCTCAATTAGTACGATCAACGACGTCTCATCGTTTGCAATCTTCACGTAGTCGTCGACTCCGTAGCCCTGGCGGCTGGTAAAGAGGCCACGCTGGCCGATCGGCGCGAACTTCCCGCCCTGCACCACGTTCTCGGCCTCGGCTTTCGTGTTGACGTGCGGCACGACGATCGCCTGTGCGCCGCGGTCGAGTGTGCGGTAGATCATCCCCTGGTCGTTCTTGTTGATCCTCGCCACAGAGGTCATGCCCCACACGTCACAGGCGCGGGTCAGGTTGCCGAGCTCGGCCGGGTCGGACGCGCCGTGCTCACCCTCGAGCCAGGCGCCGTCAAAGCCGAGCGGTCCGATGGCGTCGATGTCGTCGGGGTGTGTCAGTCCGCTGACGATGACGGCGACTTCGCCGGCTGCGAGTTTTCTCTTGATTCTGTTTGGGCGAAGTTCCATTGGGCGTGACCTGTGTGACCGTTGGCTGATTTCGGGCGCGGCGCGTGGCGCTGTTCATCTGGCGAAAGGCGAGTAACCGGTATCGTGCCGGGGATCGCGAGCGCAGGGGGATTCTAGCGGCTTATTCGCCGGGACGCAGACCGGTGCTGCAGACGTTGATCAGGCGGAAGGCCGCTCGGCCTGGCTGTCGCCCTCTTCGTCGATGTCGGCAGCGAGGTCGTTGATGCTGCCGCCGATGCCTTCGACCGATTCCAGGAGTGAGCCGAGTTGCTCCGCAGCGTCCTGGATGGAGGATATGTCGATGCCCTGCGCAGCGGCGGCCGGGTCGGCTTCGATGACGTCGTCGTCAACTTCGATCTCGTCCCAGTCGACCTCATCGGATTCTGAATCGATGTCGGCATCGAGTTCGGATTGTGAATCGGCGAGCATGTGGACCGCAGACTCGTCGTCTTCGACTTCGATCTGTTCGTCGTCGAGCGCCGGTTCCGATACGTCTTCGGCAGCGGGTTCGTAGTCTTCGCCTGTGAGTACCTGAGCCACCGACTCTTCTGCCGGGTCCGCAACATCTGCCTTGGACGCGCTTCCAGCCGGTCCGGCCGCACCGAGTACTGTGTCGAGTCCGCTCGCGGCGTCGAGGATCGCCGTCAGTTCCTCTTCATCGACCTGGTCGAGAATCGGCCCCTCCACGTCGCCTTCGCTTGATATCAGGTCCGCCATGCGTGTGATCTCGGCTACGTGCCCGTTGTCCTCGGCCTCGGCTGATTCGCCGTCGCCTGTGTCCGCCTCTTCATCCTGTTCATCCTGCGCCATGATCACTTCACGCTCCGCCTGCTCCTGCCGCTTCTTTGAAGCCCGCTCCGCCTGATCGTGCTCACGGGGGAACCAGAGCGACATGGCGGTGCCGCCGAGGATCGCCGCTTTTTCGGGCAGGCCGAGGCCAAGTTCCTTCACGAATAGGTGCAGGTTCTGCGCGTACGACGTGCCCTTCGACCACAGTGCGTTCGGGAAGTTCGATCCCCAGACGCAGCGCTCGGGACCGAACGCGGCGATCACCCGCTTCAGCGGCTCGTGCATGTCGACGTGCGGGTAGACGCGGTACGAGCCGTGCGTGCCGCTGGTCAGCTTGGCATAGACGTTGGGCAGCTTCGCCAGCCGTTCCAGCGCAAGCAGCGTCTCCTCTGTCTTCTGGCGCGTGTTGAGCATGAAGCAATGGTCGATCACGATCTTCAGGTCGCCGAGGTCCTGCGCCATCAGTTCGATCTCGGGCACACGGTCCAGGTCGTCCATCACCATGCAGTTGACCGGGATCCCGAGTTCCATCGCCTTTGACCACAGCCGTCGCACGCTGGGCGTTGCGATGCGGCTGATCGAATCGGTCGTGCCGCGCAGGCCGCGTATGTTGCTGTTGGCTACTGCGTCTTCGAGCAGATCGACGTGGGAAGGGTTGTCAGGGTCGAGTGTGACGACGCCGGTCGCCCACTCGGCGTGCGCCTTCGCCGAGTCCATGACGTAGCGGTTGTCGTGGCCGTAGAAGGTGCTGGTCTGGATGAAGACGGCACGGTCGACGCCCACGGCGTCCATCGCCTTCTTCAGGTCTTCAGCAGACGCTGGTTCGCCGGGCTCCCACGGCTCGTCGATGGTGGAATAGCTGGCCCGGTCTGGCGAGTAGATGTGCGGATGTGCGTCGACTATCGGCATGTGATCGGCGGTTCAGGGCGGCGACTCGGCCCATTTCGCAAAGTATGTAGCCGTAGCATCGCAGATTCGCCGATCGTCGGCATGGTGGCCGACCGATGTGCGAGTACGAGAAGGGCACAGCGAGTTTGCCGCCTGTTGAGGGGTGGATACCGGATGAGGTTGGCGGTCGTGTGTTTCCTGAGCGGAGTGAAACGAAGTCGAAGGACCTCTGGAGCCCAGACTTATCCTGACAAGACGGGTTGGCTCCTCAAGAGACCCTTCGACTTCGCTCAGGGAACACCGCCACCCTTCGTCCCGAGCGGGTGCGAGGGACCCGGTGGGCGGGGCGATCCATCTGCAGTTGTCTCTGAATTAGCAACTACCAGATACGCGCCATCGGAGAGCGAGCTTGACGGTGTGTTGGGCCCAGCACCTCATCCAGGTCCTTCGCTGCCACTCAGGACGAAGGGGTCTAGGCTTTGCCGGGACGAGGCGCACCCTTCCCTTCGACTCCGCTCAGGGCAAGCTAGCTCAGGATGGCATCATCAACGACCCTCCCTCTAGCTCCCTCCCAAGCTGGGAGGGAGGATCTGTGTTTCCTGAGCGGAGTGAAACGAAGTCGAAGGATCTATAGAGCTAACGGTGGTCCTGACAGGATCAGTTCCCGGACCAGAGACCCTTTGACAGGCTCAGGGTCGCAGGATGTGCCGCCTTCGGCGTCACCGGGCACAGCAAGCGGCGCCCCTACCAAAAAAGACCCTCCCTCTAATTCCCCCTGCCAGGGAGGGAGGACTACTGACCTACCTCGCAGGTCCTGTGTAGCTTGGTGGCGCTACCTGCGGTGGGTGCGGCCACGGGCGTTCCCAGCCCTCGCGGCCGAAGCGCGGGTCCTGCGACATGTCTCCGTTCTGCGCCAGTCGGTCGTGCCACGACTCCTGCGCCGACTCCATCACGTGCGCCGTCAGCTCGGCGTCCAGCCGTCGCAGCACATTCTGGTAATCGGCATTCGTCGCCAGGTTCCGCTGCTCCTGCGGGTCATGCTCCATGTCGAACAACAGCACCTCGCCTGTCGAGTACTTGTGCAGCTTGTACTGGCCATCGAAGTTCATCCAGCCATCGCCCAGCAGACCGAATATGCGCTCGCGTCCAGAACTTCCCGGCATCCCCTCGCCGGGCAGCGGCCGCGCGTCGTACCAGCCAGGAATGTCGGCCCCTCCGAGCGAGAGCATCGTCGGCGTCACGTCCCGCAGCTCCACCATCTCGTCCCGCACCTGCCCTGCCGGGATGCCCGGACCCATCGCTACCAGCGGCACACGGATCGCCGCCTCGAAGAACGACGCCTTGCCGATCAGGTTGTGGTCGCCAAGATAGTCGCCGTGGTCGGACGACAGGATGATGACGGTGTTATCGAGCAAGCCCTGCTCTTCCAGCGTGTCCAGCATCTCGCCGACCTCGTGGTCGATCTGCCTGACAAGGCCGGAATAGTGGCGGCGAATCCTGTGCTTCGCCTCGTCCGGGAACTCGGTGTAGTCGACGCCGTTCCAGGGCCGCTTGTTGCCGTCTACGTTGCCCTGCCGCAGCTTCGTGATGCTGCCGGGAGCTTCCGGTGCGGCGGCCGGGATCTTGGACTCGTCGATGCCTTCGAGGAACTCCTCTGCGGGGTCGTACGGGCAGTGCGGGCCGGGGAAGCCGACCATCATGGCGAACGGGCCTTCGTTGCCGTACTCGCGGATGAAGCGGCGCGCCTCTTTGCCGACGAAGCGATCCCACGAGTGCTCCCACGGCACGGTGCTGACAACGGCGCCCTTGCCGTCGTGGTAGCCGTCGAACTCGTTGCCGTGCATCTTGTGCAGGCCGAGCTCCTGCAGGTACTGGTAGTAGTCGTCCCGCACGTGCAGCCAGCGCTTGTCCTCGCACACCACGCGGTACTGGAAGCCGCGGCGGTCGTCCCACGGATAGAAGTGCATCTTGCCGATGCCGGCGGTGTAGTAGCCGTTGTCGGCCAGAATCTCAGGCCACGTCTGCAGGCCGGCATCCCGGTAGTCGGCCCGCAGGTTGTGCAGGTTGCCGGTGACGCCGTTGCGCACGGCGTTCATGCCGGTGAGGAGCGCGGTCCTTGCGGGAACGCAGATGGGAGATGCGGAGAAGGAGTTCTGGTAGCGTACGCCGCTGCTGGCGATACGGTCGATGTTCGGGGTCTCGAACCAGTCGGCGCCGTAGCAGCCCAGGAAGTCGGCCCGGAGCTGGTCCGGGAACAGGAAGATGATGTTCGGCTTGTCTGGCAACCGGCTGGCCTCCATCTCGACGCTTGAGTTCGTGCGGGCGGTCGAGGTTATCACCCGACGCTGACGCGGCCAGCCGCGCCGCGTTGACCGGCAAACAGAAGCGCGGCTCAGCCGATCACGGGACCGCTTCGCCTGCCAGCACGCCGGTCAGCCGCTCGTGGTCGACGGCGACCTGCCCGTTGACGATGACGTGCGGGATGCCTTCCGGGAACGCCTTCGGGTCCTCGAAGCTGGAACGGTCGGTGATGTGGTCGGCGTCGAACACCACGATGTCGGCGAAGTTGCCGGGTGCGAGTACGCCGCGGCCCTTCAGTCCAAACCGTTCGGCCGGGTTCTGGGTCACTCTCTGCACCACCTGCTCCAGTGGATAGCCAAACCTGCGGCGCAGCCTGCCGACGACCCGCGGGAAGCAGCCGTACGCCCGCGGGTGCGGCTGCTGGCCGACCGGTATGGCGTCTGAGCCGACCATGTAGTCCGGCCTGTCCAGCAGCTTCATGACGTCCTCTTCGACCTGCC
>JANQEF010000074.1 GCA_028278465.1 Dehalococcoidia bacterium
CCGGCAGCACCGCCAGCCGGTACATGTTGCCTCGCCAGCCGTCCCAGCCACCCATCAGACAGCCGATGATCCGCTCACCTCTGCATGCCAAAACGAACAGCTCGGGGTCTCGACGGAGCCTGGTCAGCAGCGCCTCTTCACTGTCCGTGGCGGTCGGCAGCGAGCCGGCGGCCGGCCACAGATCGAACAGCGCCGGGATATCGTCGGGCGTGCAGTCCCGGTAGCTGATTTCGTTGGAGTTCTCGGGTGGTTCGTTCATCGGGCGATGATCGGCCGGGCCACCAGAACCGGCAATACCAACTTCGTGCGGGACACGGCGCAATCAGTTCGGCAGAACCCGCCGGGAACCTTTTGGAGCGTCGTCCTGTTGTTATAAGTGACAGGCAACAGGCAGCGGCGGAACCAGTTGGCAGAAGACATCCTCACAGCACAGATCGAGCGGGAAGCGATCCTGCGGTGCCAGCAGGGCGACCAGGAAGCGTTCCGCCGCGTGCTCGATTTTCACGGCGATCACCTGTACCGAACGGCACTTCTCATCACGAGGGATGCGAGCAGGGCCGAGGAGGCGGTGCAGGAGACGTTGATCCGGGCATGGAAGAAGATCCGTTCATTCAAGGCCGGCACGAACCTGCGGGCATGGCTGAACCGCCTGCTGGTCAACTGTATTTCGAACCTGTCGAGCCGCAAGCAACTTGAGCGGGCGCCTGAGGAGGCTGCGTTCAGCGTCGCCGACACCGGCGCCGGGCCAGAGCAATCTGCTCTGAACGCCGAGACGGCAGCGATGCTGCAATCGGCGCTTCGCACACTGTCCGTCGAGCACCGCACCGTTCTAGTCCTTAGATTCTTCAACGACCTTTCCTTGCCCGAGATAGCCGAATCGACCGGCTGGCGGGTGGGGACGGTCAAGTCACGGCTGCACCGCGCCACGGCGGCGCTCAGGGATGCAGTAGCCGCCAGCCCGGCGGGCATAGCCCGTTTTTCGGAGGAGGTGTCGTCGTGACCTCGCTTAACGACACAACACAACTGGAGAGGCAGCTTTCGTCGCTGTTCCGCGCAGAAGCGGAGCAGGCACATCTGCCGCTGGGAACCTGGCAAGCGATCAACCCAAGGATGGGCGAGCCAAATGCACCGAGCGTGCTCTGGCGACTAAGTAATGCCATCAGCTTCCCGCGGTGGAGGAATCCGATGAAAGTGAAATATGCCGCACCGGCCGCGACAGTCCTGCTCGCAGCGATAGCTGCCGTCCTGTTCATCCTGTTGGTGAATGACGAGGACGAAGGACCAGTACCTGCGGCCACTCCGACGCCGGAGCTTCAGACACCGAGCCCACGCCCGACGTTCACACCGCCGCCAGCCACGTCAACGCCTGAGCCGACCGCCACGGTCGTACCGACAGCGACGGCAGTGCCAACTGCTACGCCGCTGCCCGCCACTAAGTCGTTCCCGGTCGCCTTGCAGCTGAACTCAGAGCCTCTCGCCGAAGAACAGGTAGTCGAACAGTGGACCGACTACCTGGGCGACACCGAGGTCGTGGGGAACAACCAGTTCAACACCGTCCTGACCTTATGCCAGGACGGAACAGGTCGAATCAGGAATGTCGGTGGGCCCAGCGCCGAGATGACATGGTCGGTCGCCAAGTCCGGCCAATCCTGGAATCAGGTGACGGTGCAGGTGCTCATCCCCGGGCAAGATCCGACAGACCCTCCGGATAGGTTCGCCTGGAGGCTGGAGCACGGAGCCGATGGCCTGGATGTGGAGGAGTACGACCCTGTGGCGATCGTCGATGTCTCAGGAGAGAGATGCACTGCATGAGTGCCGATCTCCTTCCCGCGAGGGCCTGATCGCCTGTGCCAGGGGGATCAGGCCTCCTCCTCTCCATGTGGCCGGCCCGGCGCGCTCCAGCATCCCTAACACAGGTGATGTGCGCACATTGAAGAGTTTGCGAAAAAAACTCCACCTGTGCGGGGCGCGTCGGGCCGGTTGTGTCGTGCCATCCTGAGCTTGTCGAAGGGTGCGCCCGGGTCCATGTGGGGGTAGATCCTCCCTCCCAGCTTGGGAGGGAGTTAGAGGGAGGGTCGTTGGTGATGTGCAACCACCTTCGTCCTGAACGGCAGTGATGGACCCGGGGTGGGAGTGGGGCTCGACGTACGTTCCGCGTCGCACTCCTTCGGAGTTTGGCCAGTGAAAGTTGATGCAGCGAGAAGTCATTCGTGGATCGCCCCGCCACTCCGGGTCCCTCGCACAGGCTCGGGACGACGGATTTCCCCCTACTCCCCGTCTCGCGGTCGCAAGCTCAGTAACCGCATGCGCGAACTCAGCGCAAACACCAGCACCGTCAGCGTCGCAACCGCTCCGGCCGCTATCGCCGTCGCCGCTCGCAGCCCCACCGCCTCGGCCAGCGACCCCACGATAAGGCCACCCAGCGGGAAGCTCGCCCACGCCAGCTCGTATGCGCCCGTCACCCGGCCTCGCACATGGTCGGGCACATTGGTCTGAATCGCCGCTATCCCGAGCGCGATGTGATAGGCGTTGAAAAGCCCGAAGAAGAACGAGATCGTCGCCGCCAGCACCGTGTTCCCGGCGAACGCGTACAGCGCGGCCGACCCGGCGAAGAGCAGGTTGCTGACGAGCAGCCCTTTCCCGGCCGACGACGTGCCGCCCCGGTACGCAACGATCATGGCGCCGATGAATGCGCCGATCCCGGTGGTGGTGAAGATCAGGCCGAGCCCGAACTCGCCGGAGTCGAACACCTCCTTCACGAAGGCTGCGATCATGAAGACGAAGCCGCCAAGCATCATGGCGTTCATCGCCGTGAACAGCACATTCAGGCTCAGGACCGAGTCGGTGCGCAGCGCGCTGCCCGCCTCTTTCAGCTCCTTCAGAGCGGTGCCAACCCCGATCCGCTCCTTCTTCTCGCCGTTCCCGGTGTCCGGCTGCCGCTTGAAGGTGGCGTAGATGATGATCGCAAGCGCAAAGAGGCCGGTGATTACGGCATACGAAGCCGTCGTTCCCCCGGCCGAGGCGAGTATCGCCGCCGCTACCAGCGGACCCAGCACCCGCGCAGCGTTGAACGACGCCTGGTCAATCGAGAGCGCGCTGACCATGATGCGTCGCGGCACCATCACGGGCAGCAGCGAGAGCCGGGAGATCCAGTCGATAGCCAGCGATACGCCCTGCGCGGAGCCGGCGAGGAGTATGTGCCACGGCTCCAGGGCGTCGGCGGCGTAGAGCAAGGCGATGGCGAGCATGGGCAGGGCCACGATGGTGGAGCCGAGTATGAGGAGGGTGCGCCGCTGCAGCCTGTCCGAGAGGACTCCGCCGATGATGGCGGCGATGATGTTGGGAATGCCGACTGCGGCGCCTAGCCAGGCGAGCCAGATGCGGTCGTCTGTGAGTTCGAGCAGCACGAAGCCCTGAGATGCGGTGATCATCTGGTGGGCCGTGCCCCAGGCGAGGGTGCCAGATGTGAAGCGCCGCAGTCCGGGGTCTTTCAGGGCGTCGATGAAGCGGCCGCGGCTCCGTGTTGAGCGTTGTGCGGAGGTGCTGGCGGTGGTCAGTTGGGGAGCATCGGGCTGGTCTGTCATCCGGACATCGATTCGATCTGGCTCTCGTTGACGAGGCTCGTGTCGGTGTCCGGGCAGAAATGACGCATAGAAAGGTGTGAGTTTAAACGTGCGTCGGGTGCGCTCAGCAGATGTATAATTGCCCGTGAAATGTCAGATGCTCCAGAACTATCGATTCTGGTCGTGGCGGCGGTCGTCGCCTACTTCCTTGGCAGTGTGCCAACGGCGTATATAGCCGGGCGGCTGTACGGCAAGGATATCTTCCAGATTGGCACTCGCCAGGCCGGCGCGACCAACGTGTGGCGCGAGGTTTCCCGGGGCGCCGGGGTCTGGGTGTTCTTCACCGACTCTGCCAAGGGCCTGGCCGCGATTCTAATCGCTCGGGTGCTCGGGCTCGACGATGTGTGGCTGCTTTTGCCGGCTTCTGCGGTGATCCTGGGCCACTGGAACTCGCCGTTTACCCGTTTCCGAGGCGGCGACGGTGTCTCCAGCCTTACAGGTGTAGTGCTCGGCATCACGCCGTTTGCGGCCCTGCCCGCCTACTTCGTGATCGGCTTCATCACGATTCGCTTCAACTCGAAGCTGGATCATCCGACGCTGTGGGGTGCGACGATGGGCTACATCGTGTACCTGGCGTCGACGCTCAGCCCGCTGACGCCTGTGACACCCGTTGTTGTGTTCGGTGTGACCGGACTCGGCATCGCGATTCTGCTGCACAGTCTCGTCTACCACCGCCGCAGGCTCGGCCACGCAGGCCATGTCACCGCCTCCGACGAGCATCGAGGCGAACGCCCGCACTCGCACTAGCCCCAATCAAGACAGTTCATAACCAGAGCGCCCCCGGTTTAGTAAAACCGGGGGCGCTCTGGTTATGAAGCTCGAACTACGGGCTAGCCCTGTTTCGGGATGTTCCTGATCTTCTCTTTCAGAGAGTCGGGAACCTCCTCCTGGGGCAGTTCGCGGGTGAATCCGATAGTTGCGGCGAGCGACCGCACCCAGCCGTTGCAGTCCTTGCACAGGCCAAGGTGGTGCTTGATCCTGTGCGTCAGCGAAGGGCTGGCGTCGCCATCGATGTAGTCGGAAGCGTTCGCCCGCACATCACCGCAGTCGACCTCGCTCTGCATCGAAGGATCGTCGCAGGGGTCGACCTCTTTGGGAATATCGTTGCGAGACCTGCCAAGAAGGCGGTCCAGCCATGAGCGATTGTGTTGCGACACCGTACTCAACCTTTACCAGCACCGGAGCCTGAAACAGATATCAGGCAACCACCGGGGCGGCACCAGAATCAGCTTATCGTACTAGATTGGATGCGGCGTCGAGGTACGGGATTCCGCACCAGCCAAACGGCCATCGCAACCACAGCGCTCTGTTATGGTAATTGAGATGCCGTACGGCACAGTTCCGTCCACGCTCAGCCCGCTCCAACCGGCCGAGCCTCCGCCGACACTCCAGGCACACAGCCTTACATGAACGACCAGGAATTCGCGCAGCTAGCCGAAGAGCACTCCGGCTTCGTATACAACGTCGCCTAT
Source organism: Dehalococcoidia bacterium (assembly GCA_028278465.1). GTDB lineage: Bacteria > Chloroflexota > Dehalococcoidia > Lucifugimonadales > Lucifugimonadaceae > JAJCYX01. The sequence continues at coordinate 5,096 of JANQEF010000074.1, forward strand.
CGCATGATGGGCAACCAGCACGACGCCGAAGAGGTGGCGCAGGACGCCTTCGTCTCCGCCTACCGGGCCCGTGAGCGGTTCCGAGGCGACGCCCAGCCAACCACCTGGCTCTACCGCATCACCGTCAATGCGGCCCTGATGCGTCTCCGCAAGGACAAGCGCCGCAAGGAGATGACGGTCCCCGAGGACGCCCAGCCGGACTCGCCGTCGACCGACTGGACGCAATCGCCTGTGGCCTCGGCCATGAACTCCGAGCTAGGCAACAGGATCAAAGGCGCTATCGACGAGCTGCCGGAGGACCTGAAGACGGCGGTTGTCCTGCGCGATGTGCAGGGGCTTTCGAACGAAGAGGCGGCCGAGGTGCTGGAGATTTCGATATCAGCCCTCAAGGCTCGATTGCACCGAGGCCGAGTAGCCCTCCGAGGCACACTGTCCGAGTACCTCGCCCAGCGCGAAGAGGCTTAGCAGAGCGGGGTTGGGTTCTTCCCCCTCCCAGCTTGGGAGGGGGTGAAGGGGGAAGGTCATCGGTCTCCTTTGGTAGGGGCGCCGCTTGCTGCGCCCGGTGACTCCGGAGGCGGCACGTCTATCCGCCCTTCCCTTCTGCTTCGCTCAGGGTGGCGGTCTTCCTTCTCCCAGCGGGAGAAGGTGCAGGATGAGGGAGAAGTGATCTTGCATCGACAGGTTGACTAAGCGTCAAAACCTCTCCCTCACCTCAATCCTCTCCCGCTGGGAGAGGAGGCCAACTGGAAGAGGAAACCAACGACCCTTCCTCTAACTCGCGCCTGCAAACGGGCACCCGAAGCTGGGAGGGAGGATGTGTTTCCCTCTCCCTTGATGGGAGAGGGATCGAGGGAGAGGGTGACGAGCCGTCGGCCTCCGGCCGACATCCCCTCTCTTCAGTTCTCTCCCACAAGGGGAGAGAAGGACACCGACCGACCGCCGCCGAACCACCTAAAAGAACGACAGGTTTCCCTCGGCGTCCATGCGGCGCAGCATCCGGCGGTAGACGTACACCGCCAGCAGCGTCAGCCCGGCGGCCCATGCCGTCGCAACGCCAAGCGCTCCGACCGCAGAACTCACCAGCAACGGCTCGGCCGTCAGTGCGCCTCGGAACCCATCGATCGCATACGCGATCGGGTTCGCATACCCCAGCGCCTTGAACGGCTGCGGCATCAGCTCGATCAGGAAATACGCCCCGCTCACAATCGCCGCAGGCCTGTGAATGAACAGCAGGTACATCTGCCCGTCCTTCGTCGCCATCGTCAGCGCCGCGCCCATCACGCCCAGCGCCATGTTCATCACCAGCAGCACCACGAACGCCCATGCAGACTGCGCCAGCCCCAGCGCAGTGATCTCTGGATCGAACCCGAACACGATCCATGCGCCGATGAACAGCGTCACCGCCTGCCAGGTGAAAAGCACCAGGTAGTAGTTGCCGATGCCCAGCACTACCGTCACTCGGCGCACCGGCATCACGAACATCCGCTCCAGCGTACCCGTCATCATCTCGAACGAGATGCCGCCCGCCACGTGCGAGTCCTGCAGCATCATGTTGCCGACTCCGAGCGCAGTGAAGGCGATCGAGCCCAGGATCACGAAGGTGAACTGGTCGGGCAGGCCGGTCAGCTCGAACAGGCGGCTCGACTCCCGGCCGTCTGAGAACGCCCACGCCGCCAGGATGACCGGCAGCAGGATCAGCACGTGCGCTATCAGCTCCATGCGGAACTTGTTGCGGTAGCGCGTCGAGTGCAGCAGCTGGTTGTACGACACTCGCATCATCGACCGGAACTCGTGGCCGAGACCGGCTGACACATCGGGGTTGGTTGGAGCGGCGGAGACCATCAGAATGAACCCAGGCTTCCTTCGCTCTTCGCCTTTGAAAGCTCCCTGCTCAGGAACCAGAAACCGGCCAGCCAGAACACAACCGTCAACGCCACCACGTAGATGAACCCGCCCATCAATTCGTTGATCCCTTCGCCCCGCAGCAGGCTGCGCCGCTCCATCTCGAACACCCATGTGAACGGGAACACCTTGGCGATCGCCTGCAGCCAGCCTGGGAAAAGAGTTATGGGGAAGGTTGCGCCGGCGATGATCGAGAGCAGCGCTCTTGTCAGCACGGTCTGCACTGTCCACGAGTCGGCTATCCGCAGTAGCGCGCTGGACATGGCGAACGCCATGCCGTAGATCGCGGCGATGTGCAGCGGTATGACGATCAGCGCGGCGGCGATGTTGACGTCGAAGTCGGGCCGGACCCAGATGTAGACCAGCCCCAGCGTGGCGACGGCGAAGATGACGATGTAGATCAGGTGCGCCAGCGCCCGCCCGACAAACAGGGTCGATGCGAACTGCGACGTGACAAGGATCCGCTCAAGCGTGCCCGACCGCTGCTCTTGCCTGATCAGCCCGCCGATCCACGAGAAGACGGTGTTGGACAGGTTGACGGCAATCAGAGGGATCAC
>JANQEF010000147.1 GCA_028278465.1 Dehalococcoidia bacterium
GCATACGCATCCGCACGTGGTGCATGCGCATGCAGGTCAGCAGCATGCTGGATCGGCAAGCGGCGAATCTCCGTTGTCCTCATCGGCCAACGCCGCAGACCACACGACCGAGCCCTAGTCGCCGCCGAAAGCCGCGGGCCAGTCGGCGCGGTTCTCCTTGCGCACCACCAGCCGCAGGCCAGACCAGGTCTCGTCGATCGCGCACACCTTGTTGTCGACCATCCCGCGGGGCAGGGCAACCTCTCGCACTCGGTCCTCGGTCATGTCGGTCTCGATGCCGGACGCCCGCTTCGGCCACGCGATCCACGGTGCAGAATCCGGTCGCAGCTCCGGCGCAGCGGCCTCGAAGCCCTCTCTCAGGGCATCCACTGACATCACGAACAGCAGCAGCACATCCGGTGACCTGTCAGTACCACTGAACGGCAACTTCGTCCGACGCAACGCCACCTCTTCCGGCAGATCACCGAGCACCGCCTCGAACCCATCAGGCGCATCCACCAGCAACACCGTGTGCCCGGGCTTGATGCCCAGCTTCTTAGGCAACGGCGTGCCCGAGTATCCGGCAGTCAATCTCAACTCCTGTCGCCGTGACCTCTCGCCCGTTCCGATAACCGGTAACTCTGGGTGCGCACCCCCATTCCGCATGAACCGGTCGGCTCAGATAAAGGTCACAGGTCCTATATGACCGCGGCCTGAAGGCCGGTTACCTTAAAACCCGTGCACCCCGTCACTTTCCCAGATCTTTCCCGGCAGCGGCGGACACCCGCGCCTGCCGCAGTTGCATCCAAACAACGCGTCTCATGCGACTCTCATCCGTCGGGTGAGTCACGATCACCTCAAGGGTATATGCTGTGGCTTGCCGAACTCCGTCAGGTCAGCTTCGCGCCGCAGCTATCCGGCTGTGGGAAGGGAGGCCGATTATGGCAGCTGGGTCTTCCATAGACCGCATCGATTCGGCTCCGAACGAGGTGGTCGCAGCGGCTGCGAATCCCGCAACCGAAAGCGTCCCGGTGCGCATCATCGTCTTCAACGACCACCCCGTCTTCAAGTCGGCTCTCTCCTGGAAGATAACCGAAGAATCGGGCGTCGAGTTCGTCGCCGACACCGTATCGCTAAGCGAGACGCTGCAGACCGTCGCGGAGCAGCCCGGCGGCGTGATCCATGCCGTCGTGGCTGACCTGCGGATCGGCGATGGCAACTCCGAGGGCGTCGAGAGCGTTCGCACGCTGGTATCGCGGCTCAAAGGCGTGCCGGTCGTTGTTTGCAGTGACTACTTCTCACGCTCCTACGCGAAGCGGATGGTCGAGGCGGGCGCTGCTGCGATGGTGCAGAAGTCGAGCGGCATCGAGAAGCTGACGACTGCGATCCTGGAGGTCGCGTCGGAGGCCGGCTCGCAGACGCCGAAGGTCAACGGCAGCGCAGCCTAGGGCGGGTGGCAGAGCCACATTTCCGTTGAGGCGTCCCAACGGTTTGCTTACCACGCAACTTTTTCCACCAGACGCGCCAACGAGCTGCAAGACAAAAATACGGCCTGCCTAAGCAAGCACCTTCTCTCGCACCGTGGGAGAACCGACCGACAGCGGAGAGCCGCCCGGGTGTCCCGGCGATCCGAACATCGGGCAGCCTGCGCACGAATCCCTGCCTGCGCAGTCGCCGTGTGCGCCGGTCGGCTTCGGCGCTGAGCTAACACCGCTGCTCTTCGTCGCCTCACGCTTCACATCGACCAGGTCCACAGACGACCTTGGCTCGGTGTGACCCAGCAACTCAAGGCGCAGCTGCCGCGCCGGCTCCGGCCTGTGCCCCGGCATCACGACGAAGCCACGCGCCTTCTTTGGCACCACACCCATCGTCTTCAGGTCCTGCCAGCTGCTGATCGTGAACCTGCGCCGCTGCCGCATGATCCGGTCGGCCGAGATCGGCCCGATCCCCGGCGTCCTCAGCAGAGTCGGGAGGTCGGCAGAGTTAATATCCACCGGGAACATCTCCGGGTTCTCGAGCGCGATCACCGTCTTAGGGTCCTGGTCGAGGTCCAGCAAGCCGCGACTGTCGAACGCCAGCCCGATCTCACTGTTCTCGAAGCGGTAGACGCGCTTCAGCCAGTCCATCTGGTACAGCCGGTACTCACGCTCAGACGGCGTCGGCGTGTGCTCCTCCATCGGCGTGTAGCGCACAGGCCTGAACGGCACGTAGTAGACCCGCTTCAGCCTCCAGTCGCCGTAAAGCTGCGTGATGCGGCCCAGGATGTCGGCATCCGACTCCTCGGCCGCTCCCACGATCATCTGCGTCGCCTGGCCAACCGTCTCGCCCGTCTTCGCCTTCGCCATGCGGTCGATCCAGCTCATCTGGTCCAGAATCCCGCGCTTCAGGTCCTTCATCGGGCTGAGCTGCTGCAACCCGGGATCGGTCGGCGTCTCGATGTTCACCGAGAGCCGCGTGCCGAGCCGGTGCGCCGCCTCGACGATGTCCTGCGATGTGCCCGGCATCACCTTCAGGTGGATGTAGCCGGTGAACTTGTGACGCTTGCGGATCGCCTCCACCGTCTCGACCATCTTCTGCGTCGTGCGGGATGCGCCGCTGCCCATGATCCCCGACGATAGGAACAGTCCGTTCACCATCTGCCGTTCGGCCATCTCGGCAAACGTCTTCGCAAGCTCATCCACCTTGTAGGCGAAGCGGCGGCGCGGCACCCAGTGGCTATTGGGGCAGAAGTGGCAGTCCATCATGCAGAAGTCGGTAAACATCGTCCGCATGAGCGGGATAGTGCCGCCGCCGGGAATCGACGCCTTGTAGATGCCAGGCATCGGGTTCTTTTCCGGCCGCGAGTACGGGTCTCGGTAGGTCCGGCCGTCGCTCGCCGGGCGCAGGTCCCGACGGAACTGGGAAACAGGGTCCGGACGGCCCAGCACGTCATCCGTCGCCATCGTGCTGAGCGCCTCGAGCTTCTGGAACCTGTCCGGCTCTGTGCTGATCACAACCACGCCGCCACCTCCTCGTCGTCCACATCACATCCTGACCCCGGGCCGACTATAATAGCACATATGTTCTGATGATAAGAGAAACTGGCGTTGTGTCGAAGACGCGATTGCAGACGGCCTAAAACTACTCGCGCGGGGTTCGCTCGACATCCAGGCCGGACAGCCTCGGAGCGTCTACCGGAAGCAGTCTCAGGTCAATCTTGAGACCTTCCAGGGCTGTTCCCATGGTCGCTCCGACCACCGCCTCAAGGAACGAGTCCGCGTGGCTTTCGTAGGAGAGTGGCGCGCCGACTGTGATCCCGGTGAGCTTGCCGAGTTCTGCCGCCATGTCCATGTGCTGCAGCGCCTGCTCAACCACCTTTTCCGCCATCGCCGCCTCGTCCATTGGCCATCACCTATCTCAGGCCGGTGAGGCCCGCGCTGTGCCAGCTTCCAACCTGTGAATGAAGGGTCGTGGCTTCTACGGTCCTTGCGTAGAGCGACGCAGGAAAGCGTGATCGCCGCCAGGTCGTGGCGGATGAGAGCGCGAGTTCTTATCTGCCCAGTCATATGGACCGGGAATGGGACGCGCTGCGTCCGACCGCGCGGGCCCTGCATTTGATACTTTGATCAGCCTGCCGCCGGGCTCTCAGACGTCCGGCCGGCCGCTTACACGACGGCGGGGGAGTGGATGGGTCCCGGTGGGCTCCTCGGACTTCAAATCCGTTGTTCCGGCAGCTTCCTGTCGGAAGGAGGGTTCGACTCCCTTGCACTCCCGCCAGTGCGTGCTCGTTAACCACAACCGAAATCTGCATGCGGCGATGCCGCGCCGATTCGCGCCACACCACCGCTCGCCCCAAAACCAAGAGCGGCCCGCATCTCTGCGAGCCGCTCTCTAATTCTTTCTTTTCAGTTCGGAAGCGCCAACTTCGGGTGAGCCTCGTCTGCTCAGGCGCTCCACGTTCTACCTAGTCGTAGATGTACGCTGACCCGGCGCTGCTAGCACCGTCGTCGTCGCTGCGAGACCCCACGATGGCCGTTGTGCCATCTATCGCGACGTTCGCACCATAGCGATCGTTGGCAGCGCCATCGAACGGCGGCAACTCTTTCACTTCACCCCAGTTGTCAGCTCCACCTTCGTTCCTGCCAAAGATGTAAGCAGATCCGGAATCCGCAACCACGCTATCGCCCACGCTGGCTCCAACAATCACAGTGTCACCACTGATCGAAACACTCCGCCCAAACTCATCGCCAGCCGCTGCATCCGACGCAGTCAGCTTCTTGACCTCACCCCAGTTGTCAGCTCCGCCAACGTTTCGACCGAAGACATAGGCCGATCCGGATTCACCTCCAGCATCGTCATTGCCCAGGGCGCCTACGATGATGGTGTCGCCGTCGATCGACACTCCGTTGCTGAAGTCCTTTTTGCCGCCGAACTGGTCATCGGCCGCGGCGTCTGAAGCGGTCAGTTTCTTCACCTCACCCCAGTTGTCCACTCCACCAACATCCTTGCCAAAGACGTACGCAGATCCAGAGTCGGATCCGGCATCGTCGTTGCCCGGAGCTCCGATGACAGCGGTGTCACCGTCAATCGAAACCGTGGCCCCGAAGAAGTCGAACGCGTCGGCGTCTGAGGCGGTCAGCTTCTTGATCTCGCCCCAGTTGTCAGCTCCACCAACGTTTCGGCCCAGGATGTAAGCCGATCCGCTGCTCGATCCGGCATCGTCACTGTCAGGTGCACCGACGACCAGGACATCACCGCTGATCGAGACGTGTTTGCCGAAGCTGTCGCCGCCTGCCGCGTCAGAAGCTGCGAGTTTCTTCACCTCGCCCCAGTTGTCAGCTCCACCAGTGTTTCGGCCAAAGATATAGACCGATCCTGAGTTGACACCCGTATCGTCGTTGCCATGGGTTCCGACTGCGACTGTATCGCCGTCGATCGAAACCTGGTCACCGAACTCATCGAACATATCGGCATCAGACGCGGTGAGCTTCTTAACCTCGCCCCAGTTGCCCGGTCCGCCGACGTCTCTGCCGAGGATGTAGACCGACCCGGAATTGGTGCCGGCGTCGTCGTTAGAACGGGCTCCGACTACGGCGGTGTCGCCGTTGATCGCAACGCTGCCCCCGAAGATGTCGTTAAGAGTGGCGTCTGACGCCGTGACCTTGCGTTCCACGCTAAACGGTTCCGCCGGCGTTGGCGTCGGCGAAGGCGTCGGTGTCGGAGGCACCACCGTTGGCGTTGGCGACGGAGTTGGTGTCGGAGGGATTGGCGTGGGCGTTGGGTCCGGCTCAGGGACAAAGTCGTTCGGGCAGACGGCGACTGCAAGCTCAGCCAGCACCGTTACATAGCCGGAGTAGGAGCCAGAAGGGACGATCGAAGGCGGGTGCACGGACAGGTCGAGCTTGCCGACCTCGTTGTTGCACAGCACCTGATCCAGGTTGTCGTTGCTGAACCACACCGTCTCGTAGGCATCGATCGGGTCGATCCACTCCAGCACCTGGGCGTTCTTGCCGAAGGCAGCGTCGAACGTGTCGATGATCTTCGGGCCGAGCACGTTGTCCTGCACAAGCTCGGAGAACTCGATGCCGACCCGCATGCCGGTGTTGCCGGTGTTCTTCACAGTCGGGTAGTCAGACGTGCCGAAGCTGGTGTCGCCGGGCAGGACCTTCGTTCCGCCAGGTGTGATCGTGCCCCAGTCGATCGAGTCGAAGTCGATCTCGAGGTTGAAGAAGCACTGGATGTCCAGCGTGTTGGTCATCGTCGCCGTCGAGCCGTTGGCTACTGCTGTGGCCTCGATCGTGTAGAGACCGCACATCTGGTCTTTCGAGATCTCCCACCACTGGTAGTACAGGTCCTTCTGGCGCTGCAGGATCAGGTCGATCATGCCGTAGTCGGTGGTGT
>JANQEF010000170.1 GCA_028278465.1 Dehalococcoidia bacterium
ATTTCTCATCGGAAATCGTCAATCTAATGAAAGTGCAATAGAAAATATAGACAAAAACTTTGCAACAGACTTTTCGCAGACTGGTTGGGCGGCGGATAAGCGTCAGGGGTTGATCGGGTAAGGGCGAGTCAGCGCTTTGGTAGGGGCGCGCCCGCAAGCGGGCACCCGGCTGCGCCCGGTCGACCGGAACGGTCGACGTGCCTTCCCCCCCTGGGAGAGGAAACTACCGACCCTCCCTCTAGCTCCCTCCCAAGCCGGGAGGGAGGATGTGCCATCCCTCTCCCTTGATGGGAGAGGGATTACAGGGAGAGGGTGAAGCCAGCCGCTATGTGAGAAGCGGTCCCGACTCTCGTCGGGACATCCCCTCTCTCTAACTCTCTCCCACAGGGGGAGAGGAGAAAACTCCCTCCCAAGATGGGAGGGAGAACCGCTTATCTCAATCCGCCTCCGCAGGCGTTGCGGCGCTTGCTGGAGCGGGTGACTCGCCGCCCTCGACACGCAGGTCAGGCAGCCAGTTCAGCCAGCCCGGCAGCCACCAGTTGCTCGCTCCCAGCAGCTTCATCGTCGAAGGCACCAGTATCGAGCGGATGATCGTGGCGTCCACAAAGATCGCCACAGCCAGGCCGAAGCCGAACTGCTGGAACATCACAAGGTCACCCAGGGTGAAGCCCCAGAACACAGCAACCATGATCAGCGCAGCGCCCGTGATGATCGCTGCAGTGCTCCGCAGACCGAACGCCACAGACTCGTCGTTATCACCCGTCTGGTCGAACCGCTCACGGATCCTGCTAAGCAGGAACACCTCGTAGTCCATCGACAGGCCAAACAGGATGGCGAACAGGAACAGCGGGATCCACGCCTCGATCACCGGCACCTGCTGGAAGCCAAGCACATCGATCAGGAACCCTTCCTGGAACACCAGCACCATCAGCCCGTAGGCCGCGCCGACCGACAGAAGGTTCAGGATGATCGCCTTGATCGGCACGATCAGCGACCTGAACACGATGGTCAGCAGCACGAAACTCAGGCTGAGGACCAGGATCAGCACGATCGGCGTCCAGTCGTCGACAAGGTTGAAGAAGTCGACGTTGAACGCTGTGACTCCGCCGACGAGCGGATCGGCCGGGAAGCCGGCGTCCGGCAGATACTCACCGCGCAGGTCGCGGACGAACTGGTTCGCCTCGTCGGTGTCTCCGGCGACGGCGAGCACGATCGGCAGCACACCAACGCTCCCGTCTGCGCTCACCTCATACGGCCGCGTGTCGCCGAAAGCAGGGTCGGAGGCGACGATTCCGCCGAGCCTGTCGACCGCAGCGCGGGCCTCGGTGGACCTGGCGTTCTCCTCAATCACAACGTCCACGGTCGCCAGGTCACCAAGGCCGCGGCCGCTGTCGAACTCGTTGATGAGGATGTCGAAAGTCTGACGCGCCCTGAACTCGTCCGGCAACGTCTCAACACCGTTAAAGCCCAGGTTGATGTTGAAGTAAGGGACTACGAGCGCGATCAGCAGCGCGGTAGTCACCACCATGAATATCGCCGGGCGCCTGAGCACCGTGCGGGTGATGCGGTTCCAGAAGCCGCGCGTCGTGTCATCGTAGTCGATCGTCTCCTGCATGAACGGCACTCGCCAGGCGTTCACTTTGTCGCCAAGCACGCTCAAGAGCGCCGGCAGGAAGAGCATCGCCAGCAGCACCGTGAACACGACGACGAGGATTGCGCCGAGAGCCATCGAGAAGAAGATGGTGGTCGGCACGATCAGCATGCCGACGAGGGCGAAGACGACGGTGAAGCCGGAGAAGAGAACGGCTCTTGAAGCGGTGGAGCCGGCCGCGATGATGGCATCGTTCTTCTCCTTGCCGCGCGCCCGCTCTTCGCGATAGCGCGCCACGATGAAGAGCGAATAATCGATGCCGACCGCCAGTCCGATCATAGTGACGAAGTTGGTGACGAAGAACGGGAAGTTGTCGTAGAACTGACCGATGACCGAGATCGCGGCATAGGTCATCAGGATGCTCATGATCGCCATCACGAGCGGAATCCAGACCGAGCCGAAGGCCCTGAAGACGATGATCAGGATCACCAGGGCCGCCGCCACGCCGATCGACTCGCCAACGATCAGGTCTCGCTCGCTAATCTCTCTGAAGTCAGCGCCGATAGCGGCCTGGCCGGCGACACCCACTGTGAAGCCGCCACCCGTCTTTTCGTCGGCGAGGTCCAGGAGGCCTTCCACGTGGTCCTCGGCGTCCGAGAACTCGCCGGCCAGTGTGACAGGGATCTGGACATGATGTCGATCGGTGCTGATGAAGTTGTCTGCCACCGCCGGCGGTAGAGCAGCAGGGTTCGGAACGGGGGACGGATTGTCGATGTTCTCTGAGCCGAGTGCGACGATGCCCAGATGAACCTCGTTGATCCTGGCGCGGAACTCCTCGGAGTCCGCCGTTAGCTCGTCGTGTGATATGACGACGACCTCGGTGTCCTGGAACGTCTCTCGCAGCCCGCTGTCTTCCAGCATGGCCTGAGCACGGTCGGCCTCGGGGTTGTTCGTGAACTCGCCCTGGCCGCCGGAGGTGGCGGTGCCGAGCAGCGTGGCCACGAGCACAAAGCTGACGACCATGAGCGCCAGCGTGATGATGATCATTCGCCACGGCCGGAGTGTGGCGGCCCGTGCCATTCCTTCGGTTGAGAGACTCACCGTTAACTCCCTGTCAGAGCACCGTGCACGAGTGCGTGATTGTTTTCACGAACAACATGGTACACCATCGCCGTGATATCCCTTCGTTTCAGCGGCTGGAACTGTACCTCTGCAAGCCTACAAAAGACGGAAGTCGGCTGTCTTCGGGCGCCTGCCGCCGATTACCGCCGGTAGAAGCCCACGATCAAGACGGACCTCTCACCTGTCTGTCGGATGCCGGCTCCGTATACTCAACGAACGTGTTAGTCACGGCTCGACACTCTGTGCGATCGGCTCCGGATCAGTCCGGTCAAAGGTGTGATGAATGAGCGACGCTGAGCCCGAAATAGTCGAAGTTGTGGGCGCGATTCACGCCGCCCCGGGCAAGGTGTCGATCGTTGTGACTGGCGCCGGCACGAGCGCACTGGCGTGGCTGTTCGGCGAGGCCGGCGCGTCACGCACTGTCCTAAACGCGCGGATCCCGTACTCCTCTGCGGCTCTCAACGAGTTCACGGGCAAGGTGGCGAAACAGCATGTGTCTGCTGACGAGGCCAATCTGATGGCGCGCAGCGCGCTGGAGGAGGCGGAGAGGCTCGGCGGTGAGGACGATGAGCTGCTGGCAGGCGTGGCGTGTACCGCGGCGATCGCGACCGACCGCGTCCGCAGGGGTGAGAACAGGTGCCACGTGGCGTTGGCGGCCAGCGACGGCAGGGCCGCTGTGATGTCGCTGGAGCTTAGTAAGGGAGAGCGAGACCGTGCCGGTGAGGAGGACATCGTCAGCCGCATGGTGTTGAACGCGGTGGCCGAGGCGAAGCGGGTTGAGCCGCGATTGCAGATCCCGCTCCTGGCGGACGAAAAGATCGAACGGATCGACTCCAGCACCACTGATGGCACGGCGTCCGGATGAGTGAGCTCGATGCTCTCTATGCGGGTGAATCCCGGGTAGCCATCGTCCGCGCTGACGGCACGTGGCAGGCAAGTCCTGACCTCTCGGGTCACGTGGTGCTGGCCGGCTCCTTCAACCCGCTGCATGAAGGTCACCGCCAGCTTGTGCAGACCGCCGGAAAGATAGCCCGTCGCCCGACCGTCTTCGAGATATCAATCGAGAACGTCGACAAGCCGGACCTGCCGCGTGACGAGCTTGTACGACGCCTGCAGCAGTTCGCAGGCTACGCCGATCTGGTGGTCACTCGCGCCCGGTTGTTCTCGGACAAGGCAGCGCTGCTTCCCGGCGCCTGGTTCGTGATCGGATTCGACACCGCGGTGAGGCTGCTGGATGACCGCTACTACGCAGACGGCGACGCCGCGGCAGACCTGCGCCGGCTCAGGGCAATGGGAACGAAGTTCCTGGTGGCGGGACGCACCGGTCCGGACGGCGTGTTCAGAGGGTTCGAGGACCTGGAAGTGCCCCGGGACCTGGCGGACATCTTCATCCCGATTCCGGAGTCTGAGTTCCGGCGCGACGTGTCGTCTACCGAGCTGCGGGAACGCGGCTCTCGCTGACGCACGCCGTTCCCTGCAGCACCTTCGTCATCGCCTCGCCAAGCAGCTTGATCTCATCGGCAGAGAGCTTCGAGAAGAAGTGCTCTTCGATGCCGCGCAGGTGAGTCGGCGCGGCCCGCCGTAACGCCCGCTTCCCTTCCGCAGTCAGAACCGCGTACGTGCCGCGACGGTCATCCTCGCACGGCTCCCGGCTCACGAGTCCCGCCGACTCCATCCTGTCGATCAGCCGTGTGAGACCGGACCGGGAATAGAGCACGCGGTCCGCCAGCTCCTGCAGCCGCAGCCGGTCCTCGCCGGACGCCGAAAGCTGCAGCAGCACGTCGTACCACGGCAGCGAAAGGCCGCGCTCTTCAACGAGGCTTTTGTTCAGCAACTCCGACACCTGCTGGTGCGCTCGCAGGAACCTGCCGAATGTCTCGAGCTGCGCGCTGTCCGGCCGTTGAGTCATAGCTCAATTCTACTTCTTCGGCTTACCGGCGAACGGCGCTGGTCCTGGTAGCCGAACATGACACCGAAAGCGGCCTGTAACCTGTTCGCCCGGCGGGCATCGAAAACAACTGCGGCCATGCGACGGTCTCAGCGGACACGGAGCGAGAATTGACAGAGATCAACGGCAGGACGATCACACCGGGCACAGAGGACATCGACCCGATGTTCCTCGAACGCTGGTCGACGCGGGCGTTTTCGCCGGAGCCTTTGACCCAGACCGAGATCGACACGCTGTTCGAAGCCGCTCGCTGGGCGCCGTCATCAAATAACTCGCAGCCGTGGCTCTTTCTCTACGCTACGGACGGACCGGAGCGAGACCTGTTCAACTCGCTGCTGAGGCCCGGGAACCAATCATGGGCGACCTGGGCTCCGCTGCTGGCGTTCGTTGTGGCAAGAAAGGGCAACGACGAGGGCCGCGTCTTCAGGACCAACCAGTTCGATGCCGGCGCGGCGTGGATGTCGCTTGCTATGCAGGCGTTGAAGATGGGGCTGCACACACACCCGATGGGCGGAATCCAGATCGACGACATCCATGAGAAGCTGGACCTGCCGCGTGAGGAGTTCGACGTGATCGCAGGGATCGCCGTCGGCCATCACGGCGATATGTCACACCTGGCGGAAGACCTGCAGGAGCGGGAGAAGCCGAGCGGCCGGAAGCCGCTGGCCGAAGTGGCCGTCCGATGGACCGGCCAATAACTGAGACGCTTAGCTGACCGGCATCCAGCCCAGGCCCTCATTCGCCTCTTCTAGCCCGCCGCAGTAGATCCACTCCCGGCCGGTGTCGTCGACCTTGCGCGCCGATTCGGAGCCGATGTCCAGCTTCAGCGAGCCGTCCTCGCACTCGATCTCGATAGACGACTCGCGGTACGCCTTCACCCGCACCGGCTTGCTGTGCATCACGTTCGACTCGGCCACCGCCAGCGTGAGCCACGGCTCTTCCTTGCCTGTCACGACCTGCGAGAAGCGCCTCTTGTCCACGATGCGGAAGCGGTCGTCCTCGCAGCTGAAGAACGGGCTCGAAGGAAACGGGTCGTACGGGAATGACATTGTGAGAATCCTCTGGCCTGCGCTTTGGCTGAACGGCTGGCCGGAGGATTCAGAAACTATCCGACCGCTGTTGCCGTCCCGGCCGCCACCCGCAGGCTGTTGAGCTGGCTGTCTATCTCCTGCCGGAGCTGCTCCAGTCCCCAGCCCTCGGTCGCCGAGGTCAGCACTGCGGCCTCGTCCTGCGGCAGAAGGGCCTGGGAAACGGAATCAGGCCCATCAGTATCGGGTGAGGAAGCCACAAGGTCCCACTTGTTGAGAACCAGGATTCGAGGAGTTTCCGCCAGACCCATCTCTTCGAGGACGTCCTCGACGACCTGCGCCTGCTCAGAGGCGTAGTGGCTGCTCACATCGACGACGTGCAGCAGCAGGTCGGCCTCGTGCGCCTCTTCGAGCGTGGCGCGGAACGCGGCGACCAGCACTGGAGGCAGCTTGTGGATGAAGCCGACGGTGTCTGAGAGTGCCGCCTTTGTTCCTGAGTGCAGGTATAGCTGGCGGGTCGTGGTGTCGAGCGTCTCGAACAGCCGGTCTCGTGACCGCACATCGCCTGTTGTCAACCTGTTGAACAGGGCGGATTTGCCGGCGTTTGTGTAGCCGACGATCGAGACGGTGAAGGCGTCACGTGTGCGCCTGCGCCGCTGCTGACCGCGCTGTGACCTGACCTTCTCGATCTCCTTCTTAACGCGAGATAGCCGCGACCTGACGAGGCGACGGTCGGTCTCGATCTGGGTCTCACCAGGGCCTCGAGTGCCGACGCCGCCGCCGAGCCGCTCAAGGTGCGACCACTGCCCTGCAAGACGCGGCAGGAGGTATTCGGTCTGCGCGAGTTCGATCTGCAGCTGGCCTTCCCGAGTCCGGGCGCGCTGGGCGAAGACGTCGAGGATGAGGGCGGTGCGGTCGATCACCTTGACCTTGAGCTGGTCTTCGAGCGCTCGCTGCTGCGACGGCGCTAGCTCATCATCGAAGATGGCGGTGTCGATCTCGTGGAGGTGGATCGCCTGCTTCAGCTCGTCGATCTTGCCGGAGCCGAGATAGGTGGGCGACGGCTTCTGCAGGTACTGCGTGACCTGGGCGACCGGGTTTGCGCCGGCCGCTCGTGAGAGTTCTGCCAGCTCGTCAACCGAGTCTTCAAGCGACCAGACGCCGCGGTCGCTACGGACCTGCGCCCCGACCAGGCAGACTCGCTCCCTGAAAGGGCCGGTTGAGTGTGTGCCGTTTCTGTTTCTGCTCAAATTACCCTGTGTCGCAGTTCTCCCGTGCCTGTCTCAAGTTTAGCCGAGTTCGGGAACGGCGGAATGTGGAGAAGTACCGATTCTTCGTGACGGGCGAAGGGCACCGATCGGCTGATGACCAGCATTAGGTGAGCAAAGTTGCAGCCAACCATGACGAAGACGCAGCTGGCTGCCCAACTACTCGACCCTGAAGCCGCTCAGGCGGCTGATCCCTTCGTCGATCAACTCGTCAGGGATGGTGAGCGACAGCCTGATGTAGCCCTCGCCAGCCGGACCGTAACCGTTGCCAGGCGTCACCACCACGTCCCGCTCCTCAAGCAGCTTTTCGGCGAACTCGGCCGAGGTGAAGCCGCCGGGAACAGGCACCCAGATATACAGCCCGGCCTTCGGAGCCACCGCGTCGATGCCCATCTCACGCAGCGTTGCCACTACGCGGTCGCGGCGACGGCGGTAGGTCTCGTTGTTCTCGTGGATCCAGTCCGGGGACAGGTTCAGCGCCTCCATGCCCATCTCCTGTACCGCCTGCGAGAGCCCGGAGTCGATGTTGGACTTCACCCGCATCAGCGCGTTCACCATCTCGGAGTTGCCGACCGCCATGCCAACCCGCCAGCCGGTCATGTTGGCAGTCTTCGACAGGCTGTGGAACTCCATGGCGATGTCGCGTGCGCCATCAGCCTGCAGCAGCGAAGGCGCCACGTAGCCGTTGTACGTCACCTCGGTGTAGCAGGCGTCGTGCAGTAGCGCGATGTCGAACTCCTTCGCAAACCTGACCGCCTCGTTGAAGAAGTCGAGGCTGGCGACGGCGCCGGTCGGGTTGTTCGGGTAGTTCAGCCAGAGCACCTTCGCCTTGCGAGCGACGTCGATCGGGATATCGTCGAGCCGCGGCAGCCAGTCGTTCTCGGCCTCCAGCGGCACGAAGTGGCTGGTCCCGCCAGCGAACATGGTGCCGATCTCGTAGACCGGATACGCGGGGTCTGGCACGAGCGCGATGTCGCCGGGGTCGATGAAGCAGAGCGCGGCGTGGGCGATGCCTTCCTTCGCGCCGATCAGGTTGATCGCCTCCGTCGCCGGGTCAAGCTCTACGCCGAACCGGCGCTGGTAGAAGTCGCAGACCGTCTGGCGGAACTCGGGCAGCCCTTCCGACTCTGGATACCTGTGGTGTGCGGGCGTGCGCAGCGCCGCCTCTAACCGGTTGAGCACCGGGTCCGGGGTCGGGATGTCAGGGTCGCCGATGCCGAACGAGATGACGTCGATGCCCTGCTCCTTCTTGGCGGCGATGGCACGCGAGATGCCGACGAACAGGTAGGGAGGAAGCTCTTCGACTCGTTTCGCAAATTTCATTTCTTGGTCCCGGTGCGTAGAGGTAAGCGGCCGGTTAGTGTACTCGCTGCAAGCCCAGATGCCGTGGCTTTCGGTCGCCCGGCACAGCGCCATCCATAATCGCCGCGTCATGCGACCGATCCGTCGAATAGCGGTGGCCCTGCTGCCAGTGGTGGCGTTGATCGCGCTCGCCTGCGGTTCGGACGGTGGCGCCCAGCCGGCAGGCTCGGCCGGCGACGAGACGCTTGAGCCGGTCCCCGTTCTGCACGAGGGAAGCACATTCACCATCGACCAGCTGATCGAGGCTGGCTGGAAGCGGTCCAAGGAGCTGTCCGCCGAGACCCTGCCGAACGCCGAAAGCGCCTGGTATGGCTTCTACAACCGCCGCGACGTCGAGGTCAGGATCTACCCGTCGCACGCCTCTGCGGTGGCGGACGGCACCGGGCCGGCCGATGAGGCGACCGGGCGCGGGAAGCCGGCGCCCTTCGCCGTCGGCGGTATCAGCGCCACACGAACCAGCTACGGTGCGTACGCGATAGTCGGCAACCTGGTGGTGCTGTGCGAGGTGCAGATCTCGGAGTGCATCGACCTGCTGGAGAGCCTGGGCTAGCCAGGCCAGACGCCCTCGAACACCTCGACCGCCGGGCCTTCCAGGAACGCCTCGCCGGTCTCATCCCACGAGATCTTCAGCACACCTCCGTCGACCACCACCTCGACCTCGTCGTCCACCAGCCCGTGCGCCCGCGCAGCTGTCGCAGAAGCGGTGCTGCCGGTGCCCGACGAAAGCGTCTCTCCTGCCCCGCGCTCGAAGATGCGGGCACGAATACGGGAGCGGGAGAGAACGTTCACGACCTCGAAGTTGATGCGGTTCGGGAACATCGGGTGGTTCTCGACGAGCGTGCCGATCTCGACCAGCGGGAACTGTTCGACCGGCTCGTCGGGGAACGCCACGGCGTGCGGGTTGCCGACGGCGAGACAGGTGATCTTGAGCGTTCGGCCGCCGACTTCGAGCGGAAAGTCGTGGACGCGATCGGCGCCGTCCAGCACCGAGGTGTCCACAGGGATTTCCGTCGGCTCGAACTCCGGCACGCCCATCGCCACACGCGCCGCAACCATGCGCTCGCCGTCCATCGTCGGCTCGACTGTGCGCACGCCGCCGCCGGTCTCGACGATGAGGCCATCGGGACTGGGAAGGGCGATCTTGCGGTCGATGACGAACTTCGAGAAGAGCCGGATGCCATTGCCGCTCATCTCGGCCTCGGAGCCATCAGGGTTGTAGACGCGCATGCGGACCTGCGCGCCTGCAGCGGCGGCCGATTCCTGCGGCTCCTGCACCAGGACGATACCGTCTGAGCCGACGCCGAACGCGGGCTTGCTCATGTCGATCGAAAGCTGCCCCCAGTCGCGGTCGGCGCCGCGGCCGTCGATGGCTATGTAGTCGTTGCCTGCTCCGTGCAGCTTGGCGAACGGGATTCCCATGTGTTGTCCTTGTTGCGCGGCGTGGTCGATTGTCGTTGGTGTGCGGCTTGAGGCGATTCGTCTGTTTTAGGCGCCAGGCCAGCGGCGAACTGCGTCGACAACACGTGACAGGTCGCCGTCTGTGACATTTATCCAGTTGATACGCGAGTCAGACCGCTTGAACCAGTTGTTCTGATGCCTGACGAGGCGGTTCGTGGCTCGAATTGTACGTTCCCGCGCCTCTTCCAGGGCCGTCTCGCCACGGATCACCAACGCTATCTCCCGGTAGCCGATCGCAGACAGCGCCGGCAGGTCGAAATCAACCCCTTGGTCCAGAAGCTGCTTCACCTCTTCGACCCAGCCGGCGGCCAGCATCCGGTCGACTCGTTGCTCGATCCGGCGGTGCAGTTCAGCTCGCTCAACGTGCAACCCGATCAACAGCGAGTCGTAGCCGGGATCGATGGCGGCCCGGTTTTGCGCTCCTGTGCCCGAAGCCATCCGCTCAAGCGCACGGATTACTCGGCGATGGTTCTTCCCGTCCACAGCCGCGGCAGCCTCCGGGTCCAGCTCCCGCAGTCGCCGGTACAGCGCATCGACGCCCTGCTCCTCCAGCTCTGCCTCAAGTCGAGACCTCAGCTCGGGGTCCGGCGGCACCTCTGGCACCTGCCAGCCCTCCAGCAGACCCCACACGTACTGGCCCGTCCCGCCGACAACAATCGGCAGCCTGCTGCGGCCGTGGATGTCGTCGACTACCTGACGCGCGTCCGACAGGAACTGCGCCAGGCTGTACGGGTCGGTCGGCGACAGGAAGCCGACCAGGTGGTGAGGAACTGAGTCGAGTTCGGCCTGCGAAGGCCTCGCTGTGCCGATCTCCATCCCTCGGTAGAACAGGCGGGAGTCGGAGTTGACGACCTCGCCGTCGAACTCCTGCGCCAGCAGTAGCGCGGCGTCGCTCTTGCCGGACGCAGTCGCTCCGACGACGGCGACCAGTTTGCCGGGCGCTGGTTCAGTGGTCACTGGGCTGCTCGGCGGCGCTGTCAGGCCGGGTTGCCGTAGACGCGGGCGGTGTTCTCGACGATGCTGACGAACTCCGCCGCTTGCAGGCTGGCGCCTCCGACAAGAGCGCCGTCGATGTCAGGGCGGTCGACGAACGGCCCGATGTTGTTCGAGTTGACGCTGCCGCCATAGAGGATGCGAATTTGCTCCGCAGCCTCCTGCCCTGCCAGCTCGACAAGCTCGCTGCGAAGCTCGCCGATGATCTCCTGCGCCTGCTGCGGTGACGCCGCCTCGCCGGTCCCGATCGCCCACACCGGTTCGTACGCCACGATGAGCGAACCCCAGCCTGCGTAGCCGTCAAGGCTCGCCCGGAGCTGCTCCCGGACCCAGCCGACAGCATTGCCAGACTTCCGGGTGTCGAGACTCTCGCCAACACAGACTATCGGCTTCATCTCGGCAGAATGCACAGCGATGGCCTTCGCCGCCACATCTTCATCGGTCTCACCAAAGAGAGCACGCCGCTCCGAGTGCCCCACGATCACATGGCTCACCAGCTCGTCGAGCATCGCGGTCGACACCTCGCCGGTGAAGGCGCCGGACGGTTCGGCGGAAACGTTCTGCGCGCCGACGAGCACGTTGCTGCTCTCGACTGTGCGGGAGACGTTCGCCAGCCCGGTAAACGGCGGGCAAACGATCACCTCGACACCGGGAAAATCGCTCACACCCTTCGCGATCTCAAGCGCAAGGTCGCGGCCCTCGGACGGCGTCGTGTTCATCTTCCAGTTGCCGGCAATTACCGGTTTTCGGTGCGTCATAGCTGTCTCTTGCTCATCATCCGCTACGCATCATCCAGCGCGGCGACCCCCGGCAGTTCTTTGCCTTCCAGGAACTCCAGCGACGCGCCGCCGCCTGTCGACACGTGCGTGATCTCGGACCTCAGATCCAGCTCTTCGATCACCGAGACCGTGGAGCCGCCGCCGACCACCTTGAACGCATCAGCCGCAGCGATCGCCCTTGCGACGGCGTAGGTCCCGTCTGCGAACGAAGGCCATTCGACAACGCCCATCGGACCGTTCCAGATGATCTTCTTCGCGCCGATGATCTCATCGCCGTACGCCTTCCGGGTTTCGGGCCCGATGTCCAGCACCAGGCAGTCGTCCGGCACCTCGGTCACGCTCATGATCATCGGCGTGGCTTGCTCGCTGAACTCCCTCGCAACCACCACGTCAGACGGCGTGATCACCTTCGCCTCGCTCGAAAACAGCAGCTCGCCGGCGGTATGCACCTCTTCGTCCGGTATCTCCGCCTTGCCGGACCGGTAGCCCTGCGCCTTCAGGAACGCGGCCACCATGCCGCCGCCAACGATCACCGTGTCGACGCGACGGGACAGGTTTTCGAGCACCTGGATCTTGTCCGACACTTTGGCGCCGCCGATGAGCGCAACGCCCGGCCGCTCGTCGGACTCCAGCGCCCGCGTCAGCATCTTCAGTTCCTGCTCCATCAGGTATCCGGCCGCCGCGGGCAGGTGCTCGGCAACGCCGACCGTTGACCCATGCGCCCGGTGCGCGGCGCCGAAAGCGTCGTTCACGTAGATGTCGGCCAGGGAGGCCAGCGCTTCCGCAAATTTTCCGTCGTTCGCTTCCTCGCCGGGCTCAAACCGCAGGTTCTCGAGCATGGCGATGTCGCCTGGCTCTAGGCCGGCGATCACCTTCGCAGGTTCGGGGTCCTGTCCCGGCAATCCGGCGTCGATCACCTCGGCGCCGAACCAGTCAGAGGCTCGTTCGCGGATGGCGGTCATGCGCAACTCCTCGACCACCTTGCCCTTCGGCCGTCCGAAGTGGGAGCACAGCACGATCCGCGCCCCGTTCGACTGCAGGTGATGAATCGTTGGCAGAGGCGCTCGGATGCGCGAGTCATCGAGGATCCTGCCGGTGCCGGGCTCGGTCGGGACGTTGAAGTCGACTCGCAGCAGGCAGGTCTTTCCGCCGATGTCGAGGTCGCGGACGGTCTTCTTCGTCATGAGCCGTTCCCGGGGGCGGAGTTCTCATCGAAACCTGCAAGGGCGTGGGCAAGCGCGACTAGCCTGTTTTTTGCCTCATTCTGCAGACCGGAGTCGGCCAGCGCAGCTTCGGCCTTTTCCAGCGTCTGCCGCGCTGTTTCTAGTGTGAAGTCGCCGCTGCCGGACTCTTCCAGCAGGGAGACAACGTCGTCGACCTTCGCCGGGTCGATCACTCTCTGCACATAGATGTCGCCCAGCTGCCGCTTCACCGTTGGCGGCGCAGTCTCCAGCGCGTGCGCCAGGCCTAAATTCTTCTTCTTGGTCAGCAACCTGCCCTGCTGCACAGAGTCACGCTCCTCGCCGCCCCAGAACAGGGTGTAGTCGGCGGCGAGCTGTCTCGCGGTCCCGGCGAGCTGACCAAACCTGAAAAGCGATGAGCCAAGCTCTGGCTTGCCCGTCGCGATAGCAGCGATCTGTGCCGACGCCCCGAACAGTGCGCCGGACCGCGAGCACACCATGTCAACATAGCCATCAACCGCGAGCGCGATCTGCTCCTGCATCGTGATATCGATGAACTCGCCCTCGCACATCAGCACCGCTGCCTCGTCCAGCGCCTTGAGCGAGCCGGAGACCGCCTCGACCGATTCGCCGTTGTCAGAGAGAGCGAACAGGGACATTCGGGCCATAGCGTGCATGCCGTCGCCGGCGTTGATCGCCTGCGCAGGTCCCCATGTCCACCAGACTGACGGCCGCCCGTTGTGATCCGTGTTGCCGTCTTCGACGTCCTCGTGGATCAGCGAGTAGTTCTGCAGCAGCTCCACGGAGACCGCATATGGCACGACGCTGGCGATCACCGCTTCGTCGGAGCCGGATACGGCGTCGGCGACCGAAAGTGCGAACTGGCCATGGACACGCGGCCGTGTCGGGATAGACGAGCGCTCGCCGTTCTCATCGACCCAGCCGAGCTGGAACGACATCATTCGGTAGAGCGCCAGCTCGCGCGTCGATATGAACTCGCGTATCGAGTCTTCGAGGCTCTGCGCAGTGGCCGCGCTAACCCCCGGCAGCAGCTCGCGTCTCAGGCTTTCTACGGTGATGGTCAAGTGGCGTTCGAACTCGTTTCAGGCGACCCGCGTCTGCGGTGCCGTATGCCGCGCGCACATGGTAACTGTTGCCGGGTTAGGGACGATGGCGCTCAGGCGGACCCTGCGACCCGAGCGATCTCGACCTCCGGGACCGATCCCTGGCGAAGAATCTCTGGCCTGCTGCCAGTAAAGCGGACCACGGTTGATGGCGCTGTGTGCTCTCCGCAGGGCGCGTCAACGACAGCGTCGATGATGTCCGACAGTTGGGCCATCACCTCGGCGGCGGTCTTGCACGGCTGCTCGCCCGACAGGTTGGCGCTCGTTCCCGTGAGCGGCGAATCGGCCGCCTCCATCAGCTGTCTTGCGAGCGCGTGGTTCGGCACCCTGACACCGACCGTGCCTGTCCCGGCTGTCACCGACTCTGGCACGCTCGCCTTCGCAGGCAGGACGATCGTCAGCGCTCCCGGCCAGAACTCCCGCGCCAGCGCCTCCGCAACGGCCGTCTCAGGCCCGGTCTCGGCAACCTTTCCCACCTGGTCAGCTGACGCAAGCAGCACCGGCACCGGGTTTCCCTCCATCCGCCCCTTGGCGGCGAACAGCGCGCGTACCGGCGCGTCCTCGATCACTGCGCCGAGCGCGAAGAATGTGTCGGTGGGAAATGCGACCAGTTTGCCCGACCGCAGCAGGCCGGCCGCGCGGTCCAGGTCTGAAGGCCGAATCAGCTCCGCTGGCAATGGCTCAATCTCTCGTCATCCGGGCCGGCGAAACGCGATCTCGCCAACAGGCACTGAGAACGGCTCGCGATGGTCGCTCAGAAGTTACAATTTCAGTGTGAAACATCGGCCGGAAATTGCCGGAGAGCCGGCAACACAGAGGCCA
>JANQEF010000171.1 GCA_028278465.1 Dehalococcoidia bacterium
GACACTGGGGGCGAACTACTGGAAGGAGCTGGCGCCCTTCACCGCGCGCTCGCTGGCCCTGATCATTCGGCTGCTGGCCCCGCTGGTTTGGCTCAGCCAGTACCTGACGAAGAAGCTAAAGAACGAGCAGGTCGGCAGCGCCTTTACGCGAAGCGATTTCGTGGCGATGGCCGACATCGGGGCCGAGGACGGCGTCTTCGAGCCGCACGAATCGGAGATCATCCGCAATCTGCTGCGATTTCGGCAGGTGCGGGCACAGGACGTGATGACCCCGCGCACCGTCCTGCAGGCGGCCCCCGTGGACCAAACCCTCGGTGAGCTCCTGGAAGGCGATCCGACACCGCATTTCTCGCGCATCCCGCTCTACGAGGGCGACTCGCCCGACCAGATGGTCGGCTACATGCTCAAGGACGTGCTGCTGGAGCGCATGGTCGAAGGCGGCGCGGACGAGACCCTCGGGACGCTCAGACGCGACATCATCACGGTGCCGCTCGACCACCCGATCACCGAGCTGTTCAGCCTATTTCTCGCCAGCCGCGAGCACATCGCACTGGTCGTCGACGCATTCGGCGGCACGGCCGGAATCGTCACCATGGAGGACATCATCGAGACCCTGCTCGGCGTAGAGATCGTCGACGAGCTCGACCAGGCGACCGACATGCAGCGACTGGCACGCCGACACTGGGAGCAACGTGCCAAACGGCTCGGCCTGAGCCTGGATGAGAGGCAGTCTGGAAAACCTGTCGGGACGATTTCAATCGCGCCTGATACAGATCCCGCCGCCGAGCCACCTGGGGAGTCGCCTGCCCCCGATGGCGAGCGCTGAACGGCGACAGGCCGGCGTCAGCTCTGCCAGTCGGACTATGAGCAGGTGCACACGCCTGCGAGCTGAAGACGGACTCACAAGCCTTGGGAGATGGGGTATAAAGAGGTGACGGCGGTGGGGCTGGAGGGCAGAGTCGTCGGAGAGGGAAGAGTCATGGCTGAGTACGAGGGTTAGGGGGAAGGGAGCCGGAAGGCTCCCGACCTACCCCGAACGACCGCAGCAGGAAACCGATATGGAATGCTGTAAACAAAATGCTGACTAAGAGAAAAACCTTGGTCACCAACGATGTCGCTGCAACGGAAGTCGCGGCGGCGCAGGGGAGGATCCCAATCGCTAGACCAGGCCGTCGAGCGGACTCAGCACGCCCTGACCACCGCGGTTCAGAACATGGGTGTAGATCATCGTCGTAGAGACATCGGCGTGCCCGAGCAGCTCTTGGACGGTGCGGATGTCGTCGCCACTCTCCAGCAAGTGAGTGGCGAACGAGTGCCGCAAGGCATGGCAGTTGACCTTCTTTGAAATGCCCGCGAGCTGCGCCGCGCGCTTTACGCCCTTCTGCAGGCCGTTCTCGTGCATGTGATGGCGCCGCGTCTTGCCGCTGCGCGGATCGACCGACAGCCTGCCGCTCGGGAACAGGTACTGCCAGATCCATTCCCTCGCAGAACAGAATGAACCGACACACCCAGGACTCGTCGCTCTGCTCGGTGCGGATCGAGTATTTGCGCCGGCGGATCTCTGCGGCCAACCGTTCAATCAGCGCACGGTGCGACTCGCGAACCTGATCCAGAGCCGACGGCGAGTTGCGTTTCTCCTTGAACCTGGCGCCCGAGACCGGCGTGTCTTCAGCGGAATCTCCTCCCGGACGTTTGCCTTCGCGGGCGATGGTCGCATGGTCCGTCGGCAAAGACCGTGCGGAATCCCGCCAGTAGGCCCAGTCCACCTCCCGCACGACCTTGGCGTTCGCGGTCGCTAGCAAGGTATGGATCGCATCCACGATCTGGTGAAACTGCCAGGCTTCGATTCTGTCTATCCTGCCCAGCGCCTCCAGGTAGCCCG
>JANQEF010000184.1 GCA_028278465.1 Dehalococcoidia bacterium
GCCGTGATCCTGTAACGGCCGGGTAATTCTAGCCCCGGACACTGTTCAGTGTCGGTTCACCGCCACAGTTGTTCGGGCGCCGTGGAACCTCTCGCCATCGTGTGAGGTGGGTGGAAAAACACACTGGCAAATGCGGGTTACAGCGCGTGGTTCTCATCTTGACGCTCGAATTTGGGGTGGTGTATCTTGGCTCCGGTGCCGCAGGGATCAACGCGGCGCGCGCGAAGCGTGGATGGCACGTAAAATAATCGCAATTTGCACTCGGTCTGCGGGCAATGACCGTGGTCGAGCGCGTATAAAACACCCTTAAATGCAGAAACTGGTAGGTCGTCCTGTGCAGGATCGGCCTCTAGAGAACGGAATAGCAAGCCGTTCGGCCGGGAGGCAGCCCATGCTAGGCACCGCAATCCCAAGGCGTTGGATCTTCTCCGTCGCTTTGGTGGGATTGGTAACTATCTTCGCCGTGGCGTACTCGGCCGTATGGTCCCCCGTGGCCAGCGCTCACCCGGACGACACTGAAGGCTCTGCCGGTACAGGCAACACCACGCTGGCTGTGAAGACCGACGAGCAGACGCTGACAAGCGCGAGCACTCTGCCTGAGGGCCTGACGCTTGTTGCGGGTAAGCAGACCCACGTTTCAGTCGACCTTATTGACGGGACCGACTCGATCAACAACGAGCTCGACTCCAGCGTCACCTACAGCTGGACTACGGTCGTGACTGGAATTGATGTTGTTGCCGGCGGATCCTCCAGGACCGCGGTCCTGGAGGCTAACTCGTCCGGCAAAGTTAAGCTGGAGATCACCCAGGTCCGTAAGAACGAGACCTGGAAGGTAACCCGCTTCATCGAGATCACAGTGGTTCCTGAGCCTGAGCAACAGCCTTCGGACCCCTTGCCAACCAACCCGCCGGGGCCGGTTCCGTCTGACATACCGAACGCTGACGGCGTGGCCGCACCCGAATCGTCCCTGAACCTTTCGCAGAACGGTAGTTCATTCCAGATGCCGGTTGGCTCTCTTAGCGTATTCGCCGGCGTCCGGCTGGACGACGTTTCTGTTAGTAACTTGCCGTCGCCGCCTTCAGGGTTTGAACTTGGCAGCGCAGCCGTCGATGTCGTGTTTGTCGACACTGGCGGTAACGACCTGAACAACTTCTCGCTGCTTCGGGCCGGGACCGTCTGTCTGGACACTGCGCCAAGCGACCTGGTCAACGGATTCGACAGGGTTAAGTTGCTGAAGTACAACTCTGGCCCGCAGCCGGTCGTCCTGAGTTCCACGTACAACATTCTCACCGGCCAGGTCTGCGCTTCGTCCACCACCTACTCGGTGTTTGCCATTGGCGTGCAGCAGGCGGTGACGCCTCCTCCGGACGGCGGTGGCCTGCCGGCGACAGGTGGCTGGAGCCCGACCAACAGCATGCTGATCCTCGCCGGACTGCTCGGTGTGGCGTTGATCGGCGGTGGTGCATTCACCCTGCGCAGGGCTAAGATCACTTCACGTCCCGACTAGGCGTTAAGTGCCAGATCGAAATTCCGAGAGGGACCCGAACGGGTCCCTCTCTTAGTTAGAGTCGTATCCGGAGCGTCACCCTTTGACGGCAGGTGAGGCCACAGACGAATCAGGTCCACGCTCCCGCACCGTTGAGGCGCTGAAGCGGAGACCTGTGCTTCTCGCATGCGTATCGCTCTTCATGCTTGCCTTAGTCCTGTATGCGTTGACGATGGCGCCGGGGCTGACCTGGGAGAACGAAGGCGGCGACGGAGGCGACTTCCTCGCTGCGGCGCACACGTGGGGGATACCGCATCCGACCGGCTATCCCACGTACATCGTGCTGATGCGCTCTTTCAGCGAGATCGTCTGGTTCGGTGACGAGGCATCACGGGCGAACCTGTTCTCCGCGCTCGCCGGCGCGCTCACGGTCCCCGTCTTCTTCCTGGCGGCGCGCAAGCTGCTGCTGAGGCTGCCTGTCGCCGACACACGCGGCCGGACGCTACCGTTCGCGGCGGCATTCATCACCGCGCTGGCCTTCGCCGCTTCGAACCTCCACTGGTCGCAGTCCACGATCACCGAGGTCTACACGCTCAACGCCCTGTTCGCGAGCCTGTTCATATGGCTTGCACTGATCGCACGGTCCAGGATCGACCGCGGCGAGACTTCCGTCGGTGTGCGCGCCTGGATGGCGCTGCTTTTGGGGTTTGCCTTCGGCAACCACGTCACCGTCAGCTTCGTCGCCGTGCCGTTCGGAGCCTGGGTGTACTGGCCGCTGGTACGGCGGGACGCCCGCGTCCTGCTTCGGGAGTGGCAACCGGTCGTCGGCCTGCTCGCCGGGCTTTCTATATACGTCTATGCGCCCATCGCATCGGCCCGAGACCCCGCGGTCAACTGGTTCTTCCCGGACAGCTTCGCCGGATTCCGGTCCATGGTCTCCGCATCGCTCTACCAGTCGTACCTGTTCGGGCTAGCGCCCGAAGCGTACGACGACCGGGTGATCGCGGCGTTCGACCGCTGGCTCACGCAGTACACCGCTCTCGGGGCGATACTCGGCCTTGCCGGGATTTCGTTGCTATGGAGCCGGCAGGTGGGTTTCGCTGTTGCCGGCGGAGGCTCGGCGCTGGCCCTGCTGATCTACGCCATCACCTACAACTCGTTTGACTCGTACGTCTT
Source organism: Dehalococcoidia bacterium (assembly GCA_028278465.1). Taxonomy (GTDB): domain Bacteria; phylum Chloroflexota; class Dehalococcoidia; order Lucifugimonadales; family Lucifugimonadaceae; genus JAJCYX01. Next base: position 2,663 of record JANQEF010000184.1, read on the forward strand.
CCTGATACCGGTCTTCATCGTGTTCGGTCTCTGGGTGGCCGCCGGACTGCTGAACCTCGCAGTCAGCCTGTTGACGCTTGCAGAGCGTGCCGGCGACGGCTGGTTCGGCCAGAACAGCAGGCGGATCGCGCCCGCAGTTATGGCCGCCGCAGTGATCGGGATGCCCGTCTGGTCGGTGGCGTTCAACTACGCGGGTATCGACATCAGCGACGACCGGGAGGCGAGCGAATATGCAGAAGACGCGATGGCCGCCGCAGGCCCGGGCGCCGTAGTGATCGCCGACGACATCCAGACCTTCGCCCTGTGGTACCAGTCGTTCGTTGTGCAACCTGAGCAGGACGTTGCAGTCATCGCCACGTTCCTGCTCGCCTCAAACTGGTACTGGGAGCATATACAGCGCCAGTTCCCGGACCGGGTGCCGCAGGAGTATCTTCCCGGCACCAACCTGCGCTTGCGGTCGATCGCGGCCCACAACCTCGGCCTCAACCCGGTGTTCCTGACCGACGACGAAAACAGGTTCGCCGTCGACTTCGAACTGACCGCGGACGGGCCACTGTGGCGGGTGGAAGGGTGAGGTCGACAATACGAAAGCGAGCGCTCCGTGCAATGAACTTCGACCTGCCCAGGCCGACGACGGAAGGATCAAGATGGCTTTAGCGCCACGTGGACTTAACGTCGTGCCGCTGACAGGCATCCCGTCCATACAGGCAGGCAACGACCTGCCGGCACTGCTCGCGGCCGCCATCTCGCGGAGCGACCACACGATGACGGCGAACGACATCCTGGTGGTCGCTCAGAAAGTGGTATCGAAAGCCGAAGGCGCCATGGTCGAGCTTGGCAGCGTCGAGCCGGGCGCCGAAGCGCTGAAGCTGGCCGAGCAGGTGGGCAAAGACTCACGGCTCATCGAACTGATACTCGCCAGTAGCGTGCGAGTCGTCCGCAGCGTTCCCGGCGTGCTCATCACCGAGACGCACCACGGACTGATCTGCGCCAACGCCGGCATCGACTCGTCGAACGCTCCCGGACCTGACACCGTGATCCTGCTGCCTGAAGACCCCGACAGGTCGGCACAGCAGATCAGGGAAGGCATCGCCGCCCGGACAGGCGTGTCACCGGCCGTGGTGGTGTCAGACACCTTCAACCGGCCGTGGCGGCAGGGCAGCACCAACGTCGGCATCGGCACGGCAGGCTTTGTGCCGCTGGACGATGCGCGTGGCACGCCAGACGACGCCGGGAGGATCCTGCAGGCAACGCTGGTGTCGATCGCGGACGAGGTCGCCGCCGCCGCTCAGCTGGTGATGGGCGAGACCGGTGGCGTTCCAGCCGCGATCGTCAGCGGACTGGAACTGGACGCAGCCGAAGTGGGGTCACAATCGCTGCTGCGAGACCCGGAGAGAGACCTGTTCAGGTAGGACGGGCAGGAGCTACTTGGACGCCTGTTTCTTGGCGTTGGCGTTCGGTGACTTGGTTCCGTACCAGGATGAGTACTCGAACGAGTTTCGGAACTCCTGGTCGATGCCGCAGCGCTTGCACTTGCCCTTGCTCACGGCGCCGTTCGGCGGCTCGATAACCCAGTGGTGAGTGCAGCCTCCATCCGCTTCGTCAGTCGTCGCCTCGGTCTTTTCAGATGCGGATGTAGCCTTCGCCATAGTCGCTCTCTTTACTGGTCTGGTGTCCGTGCCGAACTCGCAAATGTGAACGTTTTTCTGGAGCCCAACCCTTTAATTCTACCTGAAAACGGCTGTTTTCGCCTCGGATAAGTGACGTTGATTTCGTTCGAGACGCGAGTTGCGGACGAAGGTGGTTTGACCGCGGGTGCGAGGAGGGTTCGCTGCAAGAGATGGATGGGTTCGGCGTTGCGGGATCGCCGTGACCCGAATGCGGGGCGTTTAGGACTGAGACCCGCGGAAGCGCTTGAGGCCGGGGACTTCGCCTTCGATGTAGCGGATCACCGCGATCATCAAGGGTGCCGCGATGACCAGGCTGACCAGGAATCCACCGCCTCCGCCGATCCACGAGCCGATGATCGACGGGATCATGATCGCCAGCAGGATCAGCATCTGGTCTGTGAAGTCGTTGCGGAACCTTTGCATCGGTCGTTCCTGTCCGGGGCGAGTTTGAGGCTGTGATCTGTCGGGCCTCGACCTATTCTACGGGTAGTCGGAAGGCGAAGTTTTCCGATGACCGGGCGTGTTGCTCAACCGATGCCGGTGATATCGCGGATAAGGTCCATGTCCAGTGACTCCCGGACCACGCCGGCGAGGCGGTCGTACTCCTGCTCCATCGAGAACGGCCTGACGACCGGCGCTTCGAGTCCGAACCGATCGGCGACCGAGCTCAGCAACGGCTGCAGTATCTCCGGTGAGTCGAACAGCCCGTGGACGTAGCAGCCGAAAACCTGTCCATTCTCGCCCACCGCTCCGTCCGGCCTCCACACACCGTCGCTTCGCGCGATCTCCAGCAGCGACTCCGCGTTCTCGCCATCCTCCGTACAGGTCTCACCGGAGTGGATCTCGTAACCCGTGCCAGTGGCATCGGCACGCAGCCCGGACACCGCGACGCCTGCCGCAACCCGTATCTGCACCCGTTGCGTCACCTTCTCTCGACTAAACACGGTGCTCACCGGCAGCAGTCCGATGCCACGTTCAGAATCCGGCTCGCCACCGTCTGCGCCTTCGGGATCATCGAGCAGTTCGCCGAGCATCTGGTATCCGCCACAGATGCCGATCACCGTCGCTCCACGCTCCGCAGCAGCCATCACGCCCCGGTCTAGGCCGCGGCTCTTCATCCAGCGCAGATCGGCTACCGTGTGCTTCGTGCCGGGGATGATCACGATATGAGCTTCAGCCAGCTCGGCAGGGTCCCGTGCGTATCTGATGCCCAGACCGGCTCGCGCCAGCGGATCGAAATCGTCGAAGTTCGAAATTCTTGGCAGCCGGATCACGGCGACCGACAGCGAGCCCGGCGCGCCCTGCCTCCGCAGAGCCATCTCACGCTCGAGCGACATCCCGTCCTCTTCACGTACCTGCAGGTCGGGGATCATCGGCACTACGCCAGCCACGGGCACGCCGGTGCGCTCCTCGATCATCTGCGGCAAAGGGTCGAGTAGTGACCTGTCGCCCCGGAACTGGTTGATCACCAACCCTTTCACCAGCGCACGCTCGTCAGGCCTGAGTAACTCCAGCGTGCCGAGCAGCGACGCGAACACGCCTCCGCGGTCGATGTCCGCAACCAGCAGCACCGGCGAGCCGCAGTGCAGCGCCATTTCCATATTGACGATGTCGCGGTCGCGCAGGTTCACCTCGGCTGGCGAGCCAGCGCCCTCCAGCACCACCAGCTCGTACGACGCCCTGAGCCGGTCCAACGCCGCCGTCGCCTCCGTCCACAGGGTCTCGCGGCCTTCATAGTAGGTACGCGCCTTGAAGCTGCCCTCGGGCTGGCCGTTGAGGACGACCTGCGACCTGCCGTCGCCCTCCGGCTTGAGCAGGATCGGGTTCATGTCGGCCGACGGCTCGATGCCCGCAGCCGCGGCCTGCACCGCCTGTGATCGCCCCAGCTCAAGACCGTCCGGAGTCACGAAGGCGTTGTTCGACATGTTCTGGGCCTTGAACGGCGCCACGCGCAGGCCGTCCTGCATGAATATTCGGCACAACGCGGCCACCAGCGTGCTCTTGCCGACCGACGAGCCGGTCCCCTGGACCATCAGAGTCTTAGCGAGGCCACCGCTCATTCGGTCGTACCCGTACGACGTACATGCGCCTCAGCCGCTCGTCCTCGGCTCAATACTCGACGCCCTTCTGTGCTGTCACGCCCTGCTCCTGGTACGGGTGCTTCACCATCTTCATCTCGGTCACCAGGTCGGCGAATTCCACCAGCTCGTCCGGCGCATGCCTGCCCGTCATGATCACGTGCATCATCTCCGGCCTGCGGCTCAGCGTGTCGATCACCTCGGACGCATCGAGCCAGCCGTAACGGATCGGATACGTGATCTCGTCCAGCATCAGCACGTCGTACTCGCCGGACAGGATCATCTTCGACGCCGTCTCCCAGCCGTGCCGCGCCCTCTCGGCATCCACATCCAGGTCATGCGAAGTCCAGGTGAAGCCGCGGCCCGCGGGGATCGCCTCAACGCCGATCTTCTCCAGCGCCATGTGCTCGCCATACTTGCCGGTCTGGCTCTTGATGAACTGGACGGCCCCAACCTTCATATCGCGGCCCCAGGCCCGTAGCAGCATGCCGAACGCTGCCGTGCTCTTGCCCTTGCCATCGCCGGTGTTGATTATCACCAGTCCCTTGTGCTTTTTCGGCGGTCGAGCGGTGGTCATTGCTACCCTTGTTTGCTGGTTCTGCGGAACTGCGGCTTGTTCCGTTTCGAGTGATGGCCGCGGGCCCGGAGTGTGGAATCCAAAACTGTATCCGAAACCACGAAACTCTGGACATTCTGCGGCACGGAAACTGCTACAGTTGTATGGCCTTCTTACCAAACACGTGCACCGGGAATTCGCGCGGTCTGAACGCCCCGGAGTTGAGGGACAATGGCTGATCCGATTATCCAGGCGAACGACGTAGTCAAGACCTACCGTTCGCGAGACGTTGTTGTGAACGCGCTGCGGGGCATCGACCTGCATGTGGCGAAGGGCGAGATGGTTGCGGTGATGGGACCCAGCGGTTCCGGCAAGACCACTCTGCTCAACTGTATCTCTGGCCTCGACGGCATCGACTCCGGCGAGATCCTTATCAACTCCCAGCCGCTCTCCGGTATGAGCGACAACGCGCTGAGCGAGTACCGGGCACGGTTCATGGGCTTTGTGTTCCAGTCGTTCAACCTTCTGCCTGTCCTGAGCGCCCGCGAGAACGTCGAGCTTCCGCTGGTGCTTGCCGGTGTCAGCGCTGGTAAGGCGCGGGCGACCGCCCTCGAGAAGCTGGACCAGGTTGGCCTGGCGGATAGGGCTAACCACACGCCCGCCGAGCTTTCAGGTGGCCAGGCGCAGCGCGTGGCGATTGCCAGGGCGCTGGCAAACGACCCGGCGATCGTCTGGGCTGACGAGCCGACTGGAAACCTCGACTCCGAAAACAGCACCGAGATCATGAACGTGCTGCTGCGCATGAACAAGGAGCTTGGCCAGACGTTCGTCATCGTCACGCACGGACTGGAGGTCGGTGAGCTTGCTGACCGTATCGTCTTCATGCGTGACGGGCAGATCGAGAGTGAGCGCGCCGGTGCCGGCGCAAACGGCGTCACGGCGTAATGACAGAATTCTTCGGCGCAGACATGAACGTGCTGGCCACCGTGCTGGCAGCGTTGCTGATCGTCTCCCTGGCTGTCGTCCTCGTAGTGGGACTGCGCAACCGCATCCTCGTCAAGCTGGCGCTGCGGAACATCCCGCGTCGCCCGGCCCAGACCGCACTCATCGTCGTTGGACTGATGCTATCGACGACGATCATCTCCGCCTCACTGGCGATCGGTGACACCGTAGCCGGATCGATCCGCGGCGCCGTCCTCGACGCTCTGGGCAACACAGATATCCGTATTCGGGCGGCTGTCGATCCCGCAAACATCATCGCTGACGACTACCTCGATGCCGAGACGCAGGAAGCGGTGCTCAACGCCACGCTGTCGAACCCGAACGTAGACGGCGTCCTGCCCCAGCTCCGGGAGGTCCTTCCGGTCCTGAACAACAGGTCTCAGTTGACAGAGGCGCGGATGAACGTCGTCGGGCTCGATCCTGGCCGTACATCTGGCTTCGGCGCCATCACTGCTACGGCAGGCGAGACCGTCACTATGGCTTCGCTGCAGTCAGGCGAGGCGATCATCAACGAGACCGCCGCGGAGGAGATCGAGGCGCAGACCGGCGACCGGCTGACGCTTGTCACTCCGACCGGACGCCACGACTTCACGGTCCGCTCCGTTGCAAGAGACGGCGGACTTGCCGCGAACGACGATCGCGTGCTCCTTGTGCTCTCTGACATGCAGCTGATCATGGGCCGCGAAGGCGAGGTCAACCGCATTGATGTGTCGCTCCTTGGAGGCAGAGACGGTGATGAGGCTCTCTCGGAAGAGGTGGCTGAAGACCTGCGGGTCGAGTTCACCGACCCTGAAGCCGCCGGCGCGCTGTACGAGATGCTCAGCGAAGACGACATCGTCGCTGCGATTCAGAAGCGCATCGACGACAACCCCGGCGACTCGATCAACTCCAGCACGAAGGAAGATCTTGAAGAGCTGATCACCGAGCTCGAGTCCGGCAACGGCGCAACGGATCGCTTCCGCTTCCTCGCTGTTAAGCCGTCGGTGTCGAGCCAGGTCATCGCGGCGGTCGAAGCGGCAGGGCTTATCGAACAGGTCTTGCCGATCACCTTCCTCTTCGTCGAGACCGAACTGCTCGGGGTCGATGAGCTCAAACAGGACGGACTGAGCTTGGCCGAGACCATCGGCAACATCTTCGTAACCTTCTTCTCGATCTTCGGTTCCTTCTCGATCATCGTCGGGTTGCTGCTGATCTTCCTGGTGTTCGTCATGCTGGCTGCCGAGCGTGCCAGCGAGATGGGAATCGCGCGTGCCGTTGGCACCAAGCGCCGGCACCTGGTCGAGATGTTCACCTTCGAGGGCGTCGCATACGCCATCGGCGCTGCGATCGTCGGCACGGTCGTCGGGCTGCTGGCCTCCGGCGGCCTTGTTGCGCTGCTGGTCAACGCCATTGGCGCAACGGACGACGAGGCAGGCTTCGAGTTCAGCTTCACCATCACCGCCACGTCGGTGATCGCCGGGTTCTCGCTCGGACTGTTGCTGACCCTGATCACGGTCGGTGTTTCCGCTTTCCGGGTGAGCAAGCTGAACATCGTGGTCGCCATCCGCGGGCTCCCGGCCGAGTTCGTGCCATCCGAGGTGCTGCCACTTACGAGAAGACTCCAAAACCTCGGCATCGCATTCATCTCACCGGTCTGGCAGCTGCTTCTGATCGTCGACCGAGGCAGGTCGACACGCAGCGTCGGGGGCGAGATCGGCTTCCTTGTTCTCTACCTATTGCTGGCTCCGTGGATCTGGCGGATAGGCATCTCTATCTGGCGACTGATCAGCCCGTACTTCACGACCGGCATCCCGCAGATCGCCGTCGGACTGCTCGGCGCCGTGTCCGGCATCAATGCCGACTCCGCCATCCTCTTCACGATGTCCACCAGCCTGTTCCTGGTCGGGATTGGCCAGTTGTTCAGGTGGCAGGGTTACCGGAGAGGACTGAGGCGCGAGGTCGCCGACCGGCTCGGCTTCACCATCATGGGCGCGCTGGTCCTCATCTTCTGGGCGTTGCCCTTCAGCGCGCTCGAAGGGCTGACAGGCGAGCTCAACGGCGGCATCGAGATGTTTATCGTCTCCGGTGTCTGGATGGTGGCGTCAGGCGTGTGGATCGTGATGTACAACGCCGACCTGATAACCAACGCAGTTCAGGCCACGTTCGGTCGCAACAGCACGCTGCGGCCTATTCTCAAGCCTGCCATCGCCTACCCGACCTCCTCTCGCTTCAGGACCGGGCTCACGGTTGCGATGTTCGCCCTCGTGATCTTCACCATGATGGTGTTCTCGATTCTGAACAACCTGGGCTCCGACATCATCAACACGCCGGACAGAGCCACGGGTGGCTTCGACCTGCGCGCCGAGACCAGCGCTGAGCTGCCGATCACCGACATGGAGGCGGCCATTGCGGCCGCGCCTGAGCTGAACCCGGCAGACTTCTCGCAGATCGTCGCCAGCACCGACCTGCCTGCAGAGGCGCGGCAGACCGGCGCCGAAGAGCTACGGTTCCTTTGGGTGCCGGTACGCGGCGTGGATGACGCATACCTCCGCAACGTGCAGTTCCAGATGTCGCACTACGACCCCGACTACCTGCCTGCGGGCATCGACACGTCAGACGAACTGGCTGTAGGCCGGGCGATATGGGACCGCCTGGCGAACGATCCGACGCTCGCAGTCGTCTCGAACCCTCTGCTTGAGGCTCCCGCTGGCGGCGGTGGTTTCGCCTTCGGCGGAGGCGGCTTCGAGGTCGAAGGAATCGCTCAGGACGATGACGAGGAGATCGAGGCGTTCGAAGTGAGCATCAGGCAGCCGGGTAACGAGGGCGTGGCGGTGCAGCGGACGG
>JANQEF010000227.1 GCA_028278465.1 Dehalococcoidia bacterium
AGCAGGCGGAGAGAGACCGCCTCGTCGATGAGCCCCAGCACCTCCTCTATCGCGCCGACGCCGAGGACCTGTTGCAGCACTTCGGATTCGAACTCTTCCTCGAGCACAGCTGCGGCCGTCAGCATTTGCCGGCACTGGTCCGACAGGTGTGAGACCCTCTCCCCGATCACATGTTTGACCCCTTCTGGCAGGCGGGAGGTCGCGGCGTCGGGGCCGCCCAGCGCCAGCAGGCGGATCAGTTCCGTCGCGTAGAGCGGGTTGCCACCGCTCCTTCGCACAATCGTTGCTGCCACCTCGTCGACGCCCCGGACCGTGGGCGCGTTTGCGATCATCTCGCTTACATCGTCGGCGCTCAGCGCTCCAAGAGGAAGATGTTCGGACCGCCCAGCGCGCAGTATCTCGGGGAGCGCCGCCCGGAGCGGCAGTGCGGCATCGGTGTCCCGGTAAGTCCCGGCAATGAGCAGTCGCTTGCCCGCAGTCTCACGACTGAGGAACTCCAGGAACCTGACGCTGGGCTCGTCGGCCCAGTGCAAATCTTCGAGCAGCAGGGCCAGCGGGATCGAGGCAGCGACTTCGCCCAGGTACTGCGCCAGCGACGTGAAAAGCCTGAAGCGAACGATGTCAGGGTCTTCGACTCGCGATGGCTGCGGTTGGTCGGACTGTTGGCGCAGCTCTGGCGTCAGGCGGTCCAACAACCGCTGGCCTTCGGTGAGCAGGTCGTCCTGCGGCGATTGGGACCGGTTGGAGAGTGAGGTGAGAACGGACTGGAGCGCCTGTCTCCAGGGCCAGAAGGGCGGAGCGCCACTGTCCCTGTGGCATCGGCCCCACGCGACCTGGAACTCCTGCTCTGAGAGTCGCTCGGCGATTTGTCGTAGGAGTCGGGTCTTGCCAATGCCGGGTTCGCCCGAGATGAGCACCGTGCTCCCCTCAGCGGCGAGCGCTTGCGCTGCTGCGCTTTCGAGGTGCAGAAGCTCGTCTTCTCGCCCGACGAACTTCATGTGGCGCCCCAGCGGGACAGTTTCACTGATCCCTGACCTGCTTGCTGTCGGCCGGTCTCCCGGACGGGAAGCAGCGCCTCGCGGCCGAATCCAGAACCCGCCGCCGCGGCCCATCACGGACACGACGTTCTGGCCAGTCCGCTTTAGCTCGGCGAGGTCGTAGTGAACGGTTCGAGCGCTGACACCAAACCGCTCCGCCAGGTCTGCAACCGCGATCGGCGACACACTTCGGCTGAGAAGTTCAGTGAGCGAGCGTCGCCGGAGGTCTGGGTCCATCGCCGTTCGGTCCAGTCGAATCGAGATGTGCAGACATTAGCGAAAGTATGCAATCTGTCAATTCAACAGGAACCGAAACGGCGGCCCACAGTGGCGCAACACGACTTCAGGACCGTTGCACTCCCTGCTGGCTCAGCAGCAAAAAGATAGGCCGCCCGAATTACGTCGGACGGCCTTATCTTTCCGTGCCAGCTAAGCTCTAGTCATCGTCCTCGTCGTCGTCATCATCATCGTCGTCTTCGTCCTCGTCATCGTCGTCGTTGATCGGACGAATGACCTCGCACCAGACCTTTGCTTTGCCGTTGGGCTTGATCTTCGCCCGGCCGACACCCGGGCCTACGGGTCCGATGTGGCACGTCTGCTCGCTCGACAAGAACGTTCTCTCGAGCGGTTCGATGAAGTTCTCTTCGGGAATGTCGAACTTGCACACCTGAGTAGCTCTTCCGTTCTCCCGGAACCGAATGCGCACATCAGAATTGTCTGCGTTCACCGGCCCCGTCAGGATCGTCATGCTCTCCGGGTCGTTCATCGTGCAGAGCGGGAACGGCGGCGGGCCGCCTGGCCACTCCTCAGGTATCCGTATCGTCCCGGTGCAGTCCACGATTCCGATTGCGTCACAGAGGTCCTGGAATACGTGAGGACCGGCGGGGCCATCGTCATCGTCGGCCAGTACGACCGCGGGTATCGCCGCCAGCATGATCACGGCCAGCGTAAGAGCGAGAGTGCGTCGCATTACCATCCTCCTACTGGTCTTGTTGAGTCGGCGCCAGGCGCCATCGACGGCCTCGTCAAGAAGCCGGCTGACTACCTGGCACCAGGAAGGATTGGTAATACCTACTGATGGCGCATCACGTAGTTGCGCTATTTGGCTGCATCGGTGTTGTGCGGCGCCAAGTGGTGTCGCGAACTTGAGTTGAAGCGAGGTCGACGCAGCAATCGCGTGACATCAACGGCCAGAGCACCGGGGCATAGCCGGTCCCTCGGCCGCCACGAACTACGGCAAGTCGCGGCGGGCCGTTCGCCCGGTGACCAGCCGGAACAGGACGTCGATCGCGCCGCCTACTCCTCGCTGCTGGATCGCTTGCCGAGCTCCGAGTCAAGCATCAGGAGAGCCGCGCTGTCGTTCCCGGCGCGGCGGAGCTTCTCAACGACGAGGCCCACAGAGGCTTCCTCTTCCACCTGCTCATCCACGAACCAGCCCAGGAGCACCTGCGCGGCGTAGTCCTTCTCCTTCACCGCCAGCGCGTAGAGCCCGTTGATGTGCTCGGTAATGAACTGCTCGTGCTCGAGCGCGCCCTCGAAAGCCGCCACCGGGCTGCTGAAGTCGCCCTCCGGCTTATCGATCGCCTCGAAAACCACACGGCCGCCGCGGTCCTCCACGAACTGAATGAACTTCTCGGCGTGCTCGTTCTCCTCCGTCGCCTGGCTGCTCATCCAGTCGGCCATGCCGGGATAGTTGTCGCTGGCCAGCGAGGAGCCGGCGGCGCGGTAGAGGTATGCCGAGAAGAGTTCGCGGTTGATCTGCTCGTTAATCGCCTGCAGCATCGTCTCACTGATCATTCTTCTGTTCCTTCCTGATCTTTCCTGGCGCGAGAAATCCGCGCTCTTCATCTCAGATAGATCGGCCTGGTCGAACCCTGCTGACTCACAGCCAGCGAGTCACATCGGAAGCATCCTGCCGCTTGCTCTGCGGAACCGCCGCCGGATACCCGATGTACAGGCAACCGACGATCTTCGAGTCTGGCTCCGCGCCAAGTAGCTCCGTGACTCCCGGGTGTCTCGTCGGCTTGCCGGTGGACCACCCGACGCCCAGGCCGTGGGCGTGCGCCGCCAGCATCAGGTTCTGCACCGCGCAGGACGTGGCAGAGTAGTTCTCTTCGTCAATCTCAGCGGACCCGCCGGATAGCGAGTAGACGTAGATCAGAGCCGGCGCCGCCAGCATCTCCGCCCGCACGGCGTCTGCGCTGGACTGCGCCTGGTTCTGGTTCGGGATGTTGTGCAGCGTCCAGTCGTGGGTGAGGTCGGCGGCCCGTTGCCTCGCCTCTCCCGACTTGCCCAGCACGTAGAAGCGCCACGGCTCGGTCATGCGGTGGTTGGGAGCCCAGACAGCGGCGTCGAGGATCGTATGGAGCACCGAGTCGGGTACGGCGCGATCGGTGAAGTCCCGGACGGTCCGACGGGTCTTGATGTTCTCCAGCACCGATGTGGCCGGGGAGGTGGTCAGTTGCACGCGCTTGTCCAAACGAATTCCCGGTGCTGGTGACGGACTTTGACTCGATACGTGGTCCGAATCTTACGCCTCGCGTCGCAGCAGTCTGCCGGTCCGAGACGTCAGTGTGTTCGGGCCGGGGTTGCGCTTGAGCAGCCGCACGAGCCGTCCGTGTCTGCGCCGTGTGATGCGCAGCCGCTGGCTCTGACGTTTGGAGAAGTATCGACTCATTCCACGCGGACCTTTCAGCGACTTGGCTGGATTTGAATCGCCTGGCTGCCCAGGCACCCCAGTTCGTCATCACGAACAGCAGTTTTCGCCCCGACACATACCGTGCAGCGCCAAGTCTATCTGATAATTCCTGACCTGTGGAGTCTTGAATTATCTCGAAACGTCCGTATCATTGCCGGCCGTGCGCTTCAACAACGGTGGTTTTTCGTATATACGAAGCACCGACGTAGCGCATACGAAAGCATCAGCGAGGGGAGACCAGCGATCATGCTTGAGGTTCGCCCGGACAGGGTCGAGCTGCTCGACCGGAAAAAGGGTGCCCGGCTCATCCTGGTGAACGACGAGACCCGGCAGGCCTACCACCTCGATATGTCGCTGCCTGCCGGTCAGCAAATGGAGTTGGAGCGGCAGGGGCTGGCGGCTGACAGGTGCGGCCAGTACCACGTCGGGCCCATGATCGCGGCGGCCTTCGGCTCCACCATCACATCGCTCCAGTTGTCGATGTTCAAGGGCGGTTGGATGTCGGCCGAGGTTGTGGTCGAACACCTGCACGGGCTCGAAGAGACGAGGCGTGTGCGCGTCGACGTGATTGCCGGCCTTTCGCTGGCCATCCATATCAACCTGCCGATCATGGTCGATGACAGGCAGGACGAGGAGGCGGTCCCCGGCCACCACGCTTCCTCCTTAGACCACGGCGAAGACTCGGCGGCCTCGGTGCCCGAAGCGTTTCAGGAGGTGATCCGGTCCATGGACTGGCCTGAGACGGCCTGACGGTTCGAAATCAAAGACGAGCGGGCAAGCCGCGGACGCAACGCGACCGTCTCTCCAACTCGAAACGCCTGCTCGGCCAGCCCCTGGCCAAAACAACGGCCTGGCTAAAACCCGCGCGTTGGCCGGGATTGGTACTGTGTCCACCGATGCCGGGCGGTGAGTCCGGCGCCGTCAATCAGCAGGAGTCGAAAGCAGCAATGGCAAGCAGCCGCGTTCTTCTGGTCGAAACACCGATGGAGCCGCCCGCGTGGGCCCTGCTGGAGCGAGAGTTGATCAGGGCGCAGACAGCAGCCTGCGAACGGATCTTCGACAAGTACTTCGACGACCGCGGCTACCTGCAGTGCGTCCCTCGCTGGGGCGGCAACGACGGCTCTGACGACGCCATCGAAAACCTGGCCGGCTGGCCGGTACTGCACGCCCTCGGAGCGCAGGACTCCATGCTCGATATGTACAAGCTGGGATGGGAAGGGCATCTGCTCCAGTACACCGAGGCGAAGACGGTTGAGGTTGAGCTGGCGCGGGAAGGAATGCTCTACAAGGAGTTCCCAGTCAGCCTCGACTGGTTCCACCACGGCGAAAGCATGTCGGTGTTCAACCTCCAGGGACTTTCCGACCCGTACGACCAGTCGTTCGTGACTCGCGCCCGCCGCTACGCCGGCTTCTACATGGACGAAGACCCTCAGGCGAAGAACTACGACCCTGAGCACAGGATCATCCGGAGCCTCTTCAACGGCAGCGGCGGTCCGCTCCTGCGCAAAGCCACGGCGCTCGACTGGGCCGGCGACCCGATAGAGGTCGAGGGCAGGTTCGACGCAGCGCACGGCGAGAGAAGCTTCGAAGAGATGCTCGCCCATTTCGAAGACTACACCGACGTAGTTGGCGACCACCCGATCAACCTGGCGGCGACCACTCTCGCCCTGAACGCGTTCATGGCGACGGGCGATGAGAAGTACAGGCAGTGGCTGCTGGAGTACATCGACGCGTGGTCGGAACGCGCCGCGGAAAACAGTGGAATCCTGCCCAGCAACATCGGCCTCAACGGCGAGATCGGAGGCGAGTGCGATGGCAAGTGGTATGGCGGCTGCTACGGCTGGGGATTCACTGTCGTGGTGCCGCAGACAGGCGAGCTGTCGAACCGGAACGCTATCTACAGGGGCGTCGCCGGATTCGGCAATGCGCTTCTGCTGACCGGCGATCAGTCATACGTCGGAGTGTGGAGGACGATGCTGGAGACGGTCGCTTCCAACTCGAAGGTTGTCGACGGCAAGACGCTGTACCCGCACATGTATGGCGATGATGGCTGGTACGGGTTCGAGGAGACGCCGTACAACCAGGGAGCGCTCGACGTCTACTACTGGTCGATGGACGAATCCGACCGGAAGTTCGTACCAGCATCGAACTGGCTGGGCTTCCTCGACGGAGATCAGCCTGAGTTCCCGGTGGCGGCGATGCATGAGGAGTTCGAATCGATCCGGCAAAAGATGAAGGGCGTTGCCGAAGACACCACCTCTCCCGACACCCGGCTCTCAGACAACACTCTGCAGTTCAACACCGCCAACGGCACCTGCCTGGCGCAGTTGATGATGGGCGCACTGACCCCGCGCTTCGGCGAGCCTCTGCACGCCCGGGTGCGCTACTTCGACGCCGCGAAGCGTCGTGCAGGGATCCCGGAAGACGTCGCGGCGCTGGTCGAGAAGATGACCGACGAGACCACGACGCTGTCGCTGGTGAACATCAACTCCGTCGAGCCGAGGAAACTGGTCGTGCAGGTGGGCGCGTACGCAGAGCACAGGGTCACGACCGTCGAACTGGAAGGTGAGCAACGCACCGTGGGCGGCCCGTCTTTCACGGTGGAACTCGCGCCTGGCGCAGGCACGCAGCTTGTGATTCATCACGAACGGTACGCGAACCGGCCGACGCTAACTCAGCCGTGGGACAGGGACTGACCGCGACCTGGCGGAGCGCTTGATGCCGAATCGAACAGCTCAGCCTGCGGACGGAAGATGAGTCTCGAAGAAGCGCTGCCAGTTGTGGTGCATGACGTTGGCGACGTCGCTCTCGCCGTATCCGCGACGCTCAAGGATCCCGGCGATCTTCTGGTAGTCCGCGATCGTGTCTACGTCGGCGGGCGCACCCTCCGCGCCGCCCTGGCCATCGGTGTCTCCACCGATCGCCGCATGGAGTGAGTTGCCTGCAAGCTGGCAGACATAGTCGATATGGTCGACAACGTCCTCCAGAGTCACCGCGTCCCTCGGGAAGTAGTCGCGTCGCGCCTCTTCCTTCTGCATGCTCCAGTCCTTCTCGAACCGGTCGGTGAGCATCCACGTGTCCATCGAAGCACCGATCACGCCTCCGCGGTCGATAACCGCCTTCAGGATGTCGTCCGGCTGCTGACGCTCTCCCGGGACCAGCGCGCGGCAGTTCTGGTGGCTGGCCAGCAGCGGCCCCTGGAAGATGTCGAGGGATTGCCTGACCGTGGTATCTGAGGTGTGCGTGACGTCCAGGATCATGCCCAGTGAGTCCATCTCGCGCAGGAGCGCCGGGCCTTCCGGCAGCAGTCCGCCCTCCATCCCGGTGCCGGTGCCATGTCCGTAGGTGGCGACGCCGTAGTGCCCGATGCTGATGACGCGTATGCCACCTTCGTACCACTCGTGAACCTGTTCCGGCCAGACGATCGGGTCCGTCCCTTCGAGGCCGAGGATGAACCCGACCGGCAGTTCGTCGCTGCTTTCGGTCTCAGACCACGTTTTCATGTGGTCGATGATGTCGTTGCGAGTGCGAAGAATCTTCGCCTCGCCCTGCGCTTCGTGCACCCTGTACAAAGCCAGCTGGCCCATGCCGGCCGCGTAAGCCAGCTCGCGCGTCCGAGGTCCACCCTGTATCGGCGAGTTCGGGTAATCGATGTCGACCACTACCTTGGCGAGCGCGGCGGCTACTTTGCCCCGGCGCATCTCCGGAAGCGACGCCATCGTGCCGCTATCGTCCCAGCCGGTACCCCTGGCCTTTATACGCCGCGCCGTCCGCACCTCTTCGATCGGCAGCTTCAGGTCACGGTTCAGGCGCACCGCCAGTCCCATCGGATAGTCACCGTCGATGATCAGCATCGTTTGCCCCTTCGTGTTGTTGATGCCGGCTTCTGCCGCGCCGGTGGACGATCAATTGAACGCCGGTATGACCTGATCCATGAATAGCTTCATCTCTGAAAGGTCCTGGAAATTCTCAAAGAAGGTGACGATCAGGTCGAAGCCCAGTTCCCGCAGCTCCTCGTACTGCTCCCGGACCGACACAGGGTCGCCTGCCACCGCGGTCTGTCCCGCCCGGCCGCTGCCATTCGACCGCTCAACGGCACTGGAGTTTGACCGGTCGATGAATGTGCCGATCGAGAGTGTCTTGCGAATCGAATCAAAGTCAGTGCCAACATCGTCGCAGTGCTTACGGAGGACCTCTAGCTTGTGCTTGAGTTCAGATATAGGCCGTGCGACGTCGTTCCACCAGTCTGCGTATTTCGCCACAACTCGCAGCGTCTTCTTCTCGCCACCACCGCCAATCATGATCTTCGGAACCGGATCAGGAAGCGGTTCCGCGTAAGCGTCATGTATCGAGTAGAAGCGCCCCGAAAAGCTGGCCGGTGACTGCGTCCACAGCGAGCGAATGACCTGTATCGCTTCCTCCAACCGGTCAACCCGCTCGCCGGGCCGGGGGTAGTCGATGCCGAACGCCCGGTGTTCGCCCTCGTGCCAGCCGGCGCCGTAACCGAGGGTGAAGCGCCCTTCGCTCAGGACCTGGATGCTCGCCGCCATCTTGGCAACCAGGGACGGGTGCCGGAACGAGTTGCTCATCACGATGGTGCTGAGATCGGTATCGGGGTAGCGCGCGGCGATCCACGATAGGAGAGTCCAGCACTCCAGGCGCCACTCCGACGCGTAGTTCAGGTGGTCGGACACCCATACCGAACTGAAGCCCTGCGTCGCGACGTCCAGCGCGCCATGAAGATCGGACAGGTAGTGACGCGGGCGGATAGTTTCCCGGTCACGCTCGCCCGACGGCGGGTTGTAGCCGAACTCCATCCTCGTCTTTCCTGGCACGTCGGTGTCCTCCTCACCAGATTTGCCGCCACCGAACGGGCGCATCTTACCCGTTGTAGTCAGCCTTTTCGCGTCCGATAAAACGGGTTCGTCGGCGCAAATCTGACATGTTGCAGTTTCCTTGACACCACTGTTAACCGGTGCTTAAATCCCGCCAGTTCTGGCCCAGTTTGTTGCCGAAATGTGATGCAGCTATCGCTTCGCCACATTTCGGCAATGCGCGTCGCGATGCGATGGGTGTCACCAAGACCGTTTCTGTAGACCGCCAGCGCAAGCAACTGAACCGGGACCGTAGTCGGTTGGCTACGAATTGAAAGCGCGTTCGCGCTGTAAGGAGTAGCGAAGATGATTTCAACAGTCTTCTGGCGTCGCCTTGCGGTTCCGCTGGCCATCGTCGCGCTGGTTGTCGCGACGGCCTGCGGCAGCGGTGACGATGAGACTCCAGAAGCCACTCAACCAGATGCGAGCTCGCCGACGGCTACCCCGTCCGACTCCGGCTCAACCGACCCGCCGGGTCCCGGCCGGATGGGCGGCACGCTGAAGATCGCGTCGGTTGGTAGCGTCCAGAGCTTCGACCCTCTGTGGACCACGGCCTCATCGACGGGGAACGTGTCCAACACGGTCCTTGAGCCGCTGATGGCCCAGAAAAAGGACTTCACGCACGGCATGGTCCTCGCCGACAGCTGGGAGATCAGCGCGGACGGCCTGACCTGGACGTGGAAGATCCGAGAGGGCGTGAAGTTCCACGACGGGACTCCGCTGACCACCAAGGAGGTGGTGGGCACGCTCCGCAAGCAGCACGACCGCGCCAACATGTGGAAGGTGCTGGTTGCCGAGTTCGGCTTCGAGGACTTCGACCAGATGGTCAGCGTAGTCGACGATCACACGTTCGAGATCAAGCTGCGGGAG
>JANQEF010000232.1 GCA_028278465.1 Dehalococcoidia bacterium
TGGCCGAGGTGATTGAGACGTTCGAGATGTACGACCTGTCTCCGGTGAGCGGCCGCCTGTGAGCCTGACGAAGCTGCGAGAGCTCACGGTGCTGGGAGCCGTCCGCGATCACCCGATGCACGGCTACGGGCTGGCCGATGCTCTCGAACAGCACATCGGCTGGGCGCTCGGCCTTAAGCGGTCGGCGATATACGCGATGCTGCATCGTTTCGAGCAGCGCGGCCTACTGTCGCGGGAGACGTCGAAGGACACGAACTACCCGGAGCGCCACACGTTCCACATCACCGATGCAGGGCGTGAGGCCGCGGCAGATCTGCAGTCGGCGGGACTGGAGGACGCGGCCGCGCCCAACCTGCCGCTGGCTGTGGTGCTCATGCACATGGATGGCCTATCGCCCGAGGCCAGAGCGGCCGCGCTGCGAAGGCTGAGAGACTGGCGAGTTGAGCGCGTGCAGGAAACCGGACATTCGTCCGATCACGATGGAGCCGCGGGAATTGTTCTGGACCTGATCACAGACCAGCTTCGGCTTGAGATCGAGTACATCGACAGGCTGCTGGCCGAGGATAGCGGGGGCGACCAGCTGTGATGGCGATCGAGGTGAGGGAGCTAGAGGGAGCGTCGTTGGTTTCCTCTCTCCCCTTGTGGGAGAGGGATGTAAATCCTCCCTCCCAGCTTGGGAGGGACAGGTGCCCGCTTGCGGGCGCGAGTTAGAGGATTTGGTCGGCGTGTTCCCTGAGCAAAGTCGAAGGGTCTCTTGAGGAGCCAACCTAGCCTGTCAGGGTAAGTCCACCCCGCAGAGATCCTTCGACTACGCTGCGCTCCGCTCAGGAAACACACGTGCCGCCTACGGTATCACCGGGCGGGGCAAGCACCGCCCCTGCCAAACACCCTCCCTACCTCCAGCCTGCGTACAGCTTCGACTGCTCCAGGTCCATCACCTCGTATGGCAGACCGCTCGAGCCCGCCGTCTTCTCGCCTTCCGCCGTCACCAGCCACGTCCCGCCACTGCCGACGACACGCCCGTTGATCATGATCGGCTCGCCATTCACCAGCGACATCTTCGCCCTGCCCGTCTGCTCATCGATCACCGTCACATCGCCGTCAGCGCCCTCCGAAAAGTGGCCCTTGTTCAGCAGACCCAGCATCCTGGACGGCGTATAGGCCAGCTTCGTCGCCGCCTCAGACAGACTCAAGGCGCCAAACTTCACCAGCGCCATCGTTCGCTCGATCGCCACATTGCGCGGCAGCGATCCGCCATCGGTGCTCACCGCGTCGATCTTGAACTCGCCATCGTCGTACTTCGCCGTCGTCAAGGTGAACGCCGAAGTCGCCGGGTTCACAGGGAAGCTCAGGCTGGCATCCGTGCTCTTCTCCTCCCAGATCCGCACCGCCTCCTCGCCCGTCACGATCACGATCCGACCGCCGCGCTCCGTGAGCGCGCCGCCGTAGCCGTCGAGAAGCGCCTGCCGCATGCCGGCGTTCGTCGTCGGGTAGCCGCGGGCGCGCATGCAGTTCTGCGCCACGTTGTAGATCAGGTTGCCGTCCTCATCGCACTTGCCGTTCGTGCCGTTCACCTGCGCCAGGTACGCCTCCGTGACGAACTGCGAACGCTTCGACTCGATGATCTCGAACGCCTCGTCGCACTCCGCAAGGTTGTTTTCGACCAGCCCGCGGCAGTACGAGTTGATGTGCGCCACGTGCAGGCGACCGTCGCCCGTGATCTCCGGAACCTCGCGCAGGCCGTTCAGGTCCGAGCCCGAGTCCTTCGTGCCGACGTGGAACGCCACCCACGCCAGCTGCTCGTTGGCGGCGGCGATCACCTGCGCCGTCGACTCGGGCGTGAACGGGTGGTAGCCGCCGAGAAGCTTCACACCGATCGATCCGCGCAGCAGCGCGTCCGACACCACATCACGCATCGTGCCGATCGAAGGATCGTCCTCCTTGATCGTCGTGTGCGGCACGAGGCCGAGCAGCGTGGCAACGTTCATGCCTGCGCCGCGCCTCTTCATGCCTTCTGCCAGCGCTCCCGGCTCGCCCGCCAGGTCAAGCGCCGTCGTGGTGCCGGACTCAGCGAGCATCACGTGTCCGTAGGCGCGCATGCCCGACTGGTCGAACGGTCCCGAGAGGTGCGCGTGCGTGTCGATGTGGCCGGGCATCACGATCCTGCCGGAGACGTCGATCAGGTCGTCCGTCACCTCATCGTCGATGCGCTCGGAGACCGTCGCGATCTTGCCGTGCCGCAGACCGACGTCGCGAGCCCCGTCGGTCCCGTTCGCAGGGTCGACTACGTGACCGCCTCGCAACACGAGATCAAACCGCTGCGGCATAGATGGATCACCCTCTCAAATGGCTGGCTTCAGCGGCCCTACTCGGCTCGCCTGAGCCGACATTCTAGACCTCGCAGGCGACGGTTCTCTGGCCCTCTACCTCGAAACCGACAACCCCATCGGACTCGGCCGCACAACATGAGCCTCTCGTAGGACCTTTGACCGGTCGGCCATCGGTCGTTCCACGGATGTTGCACGGCACAGTTGGTGGTTGAGTAGCACTGGGACCTTTGTACGGTCTGAGCCGTCCGAAACGTAATTCGACGGTAATTTCCGGCCTTTCAGATTGATTCCATAGTGCCGTTCGCAGCAGCAGATGCCCGCGGGGCGTCGATAGCGGACGGCGAGGGTGCTGAAAATGACGTCTAGACCGATGAGCCGCGCGACCATTTCGAAACTGGTGGGTATCGCGCTGGCGCTCTTCATGATCGCCGCAGTGGCGTGCACGTCCGGCGAAAGCACGGGTGAAAACGCTGCTTCCGGCGGCGACACATCAGCGGCCGACGGCAACAGCGGTGCGGCCAGCAACCAGGACTCCAGCGGAAACCTAGACTCTTCCGGCTCGGTGGCGAACACCGACCCGTCCGGATCTGAGCCGGTCGTTCCCGGGATCAGCCCTGCGGAACAGGTTGAGCAGGCGACCGGCGCGCTCTTCCTGGAGATGCTCTCTCCCGACACGGACGAGCTGTTCGTGACCCAGGGCTCTTTCGAGTTCAGCGGGCGCACGACCGTCGACGCGCTCCTAAGCGTCAACGACCACGTGGTGGAGATCGACGAGCACGGCAACTTCTCTCTCGACATGGCTCTTGAAGAGGGCCCGAACGTCGTCGAGGTGATCGCCAGCAACGCACTTGGTGAGCAGTTCGATGAAGTGCTGCTTGTGATCTACGAGCCTGTCTAGACACCTCTGGCTGCACCCGGAGGCAGACCGTATCCAGGAAGGAGAACTCACATGGTTCTCAACGAAGCAAAGACAAAGATGTTCCGACCCTTCATGGTCGCAACGATCGCAACGCTGGTTGCCGTCATCGCCGCTCTTGCAACGGGCCCCGGCTGGGCGTCCGCGCAGGAGAATGGGACGGACGGCTCGTCGGACACGACCACCGATCACCCCGTACGGCGCGGTGTCGTCGGCAAGGTGCTGAGAGTCGGTGACTCCAGCTTCCTGCTGGAGACTCGGCACGGCAAGGTGCTGGTGCTGGTCGCCGACAGGACAACGATCCACCAGCCGCCAAACGGCGAGGTCCGCCTGAGCGCCCTCGAAGTAGGCGACAAGGTTGGTGTGCTGCTGGTGAAGGCGCACGAGGACACGGCGCCGCCGTCTACCGACGACGAGGTGATTCGCACTGCCACGGCGCTGAAGGTGGTGATCGTTCCTTCGAAGGCGACGCGCGAGCACAGGCGCGCCATCATCGTCGAGAAGATCAAGGACGCCATCCGCGACCGCGTGAAGATACTGGACGAAAAGGGCGACGAGGTTGAGCTCGACACCGATGTTGAGATCGCGGGTGAGGCGGGTGAAGAGGTCGTCCTGATCACCCGCTCAGACGAGGACGGCGAGCGAATGCGCGTTGCGGCCGCCGCCGCTGCCGAGAAGATCGAGGAACGGCTGCGTGAGCTCGCCGAGAAGCGCAAGGAGCTCGAGGCGAAGCTGCAGCAGGTGCGTGAGCGCTACAACGCCCACCGCGCCGAGATGCTCGACAAGGTCCGCGACCGCATCGACGACAGCGGCATCAAGGAAGAGATCCGGGCCCGCATCGATGAGGCTCGGCTGACGGCGCAGGCGCGTGTTGACGAGGCTCGCCTGATCGCACAGGCCCGCATCGACGAGGCGCGTGCCAGTGCGGAGGACCGTATCGACGACGCGAGGCTCGACGCCCACGACCGCATCGATGATGCCCGCTCGGATGTCCGGGATCGCCTGGACGACGCGAGACAGGACTTCCGCGACCGCGTCGATAGCGCGGTGGCGAACGCCGACCGGCTGACTCCTGAGCAGAAGGAGGAGGCGAAGAAGCGCCTGGCGGAGGCACGTGAGGACGCTGACGAGCGCATCAAGAAGGCGCGCGAGGATGCCGAGGAGCGGATTCGCAAGGCCCGTGAAGATGCCGCAGAACGGATCAAGGACGCTCGCGCCGCTGCTGAGGAGCGGATTCGCGAGGCCCGCGAAAACGCCGACGAACGGATCGCGGACGCTCGCTCCGATGCCCAGGAGCGCCTGGAGGAGTTCCGCAAGAAGATGGATGAGCGTCGGAACGGCTCTGGAGACGACAACCAGAACCCGATCAACGACGACGAGAAGGACGCCATCGTCGACGACAGCGGAGACACCTCTGGCGCGGACTCGGCGAAAGGCGACGACACAGCCGCCGGCGACGTGAGCAACATCGGCTCTTCCGGCCAGGACGGAGTTGCCAGCGACGGTTCCACCTGCGTCAGCAACATCGGCTCTTCGGGTCAGGATGGTGTCACCAGCGATGGATCGTCCGGCGTGAGCAACATCGGTTCCTCAGGCCAGGACGGAGTTGCCCCTGAAGACGGTTCCACCTGCGCCGACAACATTGGCTCATCCGGCGAGGATGGCGTCAAAACCGACGGTTCGACCGGTGACGGCTCGTCAAGCGCGGACGGATCGTCCAGTGCCGACAACATCGGCTCTTCCGGCCAGGATGGAGTGACCACCGACGGCTCAACCAGTGACGGCACGACGAGCAGCGGAAGCGCCGACGGCGCCGTTGAGGACCGCACCACCGGTCTCTCGACGACGATCGGAGCAACGGCTACAGTCGGCTAGCGCCGTGATGCCAGAGGCACGGGCGAAAGCCTCCGCTTCACACAGAACAGAACTCAGAGAGGCCACCGTCGCAACAGGCGGTGGCCTCTTCGCGTCTACAGGACAGCTACGCCTCCGGGAACTGCAAGCCTTGCTGCGGCTTCTGCGGCGAGCTGCCTGCCCCACACCTCCGCCCGCTGGAGCTCACCGTCCTCCATCGGTCCGTCAGTGCCGCCGACACGGAACTGCTCAGGCTTCAGCACAAGCTTGTAGCCCTTCCTTCGGAGACGCTTCGCAGCCGATTTCGCGGCCGATCCGAGCGGCAGCCATCGCTTCTTGATCGAGGTGTCGAACGTTGCCACGAGCGGGTGGTAGCCGTTCGTGCCCATGCCGTACAGGAATTCTCGCAGCCCGCCTTCCTTCGACACCGGCTCGATGCCCTTCTCAGCGGCCTTCTTCCGGGCGTCCTCCCGCGTGCTGGGCCGACTCATGCCGAACACGTGCGTCGGGCCGCCGATCACCAGCAGTTCGACCCCGCCAAGGTCATCCTGGAACTCGCCGACCTCGATCGCCTCGACCTCGAACTGCGATTCCATCCCCTTCGCTATGGAGTCGGCAACGAGCTTCGTGTTGCCGAACACCGATTCGTAGATAACTAGCGCCTTCATCTCACCGCTCCAGTCTGAAATCCCGCACCTTCAATCCCTGTCACGAATGGTGGATCGGGCGAAGTGCGCGAGGCATGAATTCAGCGCCGTGAAGATGAGGTACGCGTGATGTTTGCTGAGCGCCGGTTTAGGCGGGCCGCACACCGGCTCTGAACAGACCGCGCCGCCGGAGTGCTC
>JANQEF010000253.1 GCA_028278465.1 Dehalococcoidia bacterium
GTCCGGCGTTCGAGTAGCCGCTCTGCACCGTGGCATCGGCCACCTTGCCGAGGTCGGCGTCAGGCAGCACGATCAGCGGCGAGTTCGAGCCCAGCTCCATCGTCACCTTCTTCAACCCGGCGGTGTGCGTGATGTGCTCGCCAACCTCCTGGCTGCCGGTGAAGGTGACCTTGCGTATGAGCGGGTGCGCCACGAGCGCGTCGCCCATGGAGCCGCCGGAGCCAGTGATGCACTGGATCGCTTCGGCAGGCAGACCGGCTTCGAGCAGCACTTCGGTCAGCTTGAGAGCCGAGAGCGGCGTGTCACTGGCAGGCTTGATCACCACGGCGTTTCCGCCTGCGATGGCGGGACCGACCTTGTGCGCTACGAGGTTGAGCGGGAAGTTGAATGGCGCGATGGCGGCGACGATGCCGACAGGCACCCGCACCGTGAACCCGAACTTCATCTCGTTGCCGGGCGCGGCGTCCAGCGGAACGGTTTCGCCAAACAGGCGCTTCGCCTCCTCGGCAGACCAGGTCATTGTCTGGATGCAGCGGTCAACCTCAAGCAGCCCTTCGCCGATGATCTTGCCCTCTTCGCGGGTGATCGTCTCGCCGAAGTCCTGCCTGCGCTCCTTAATCAGCGCTACCGCACGCGTCAGGATCTCGTAGCGGTCGTAGGCGCTCAGCGACCGCATCGCCTTTGCGCCTCGTTCGGCGCTCCGCACCGCCATGTCCACCTCTTCGACGGTGGCCGCCGGCACCGTTTCGAAGGGTTCGCCGGTGTAGGGGTTGCGCACGTCCATCTGCGCGCTGCCCGAGGTCCACTCTCCGTTCATGTACATCTTCATCGTGGAGTCTCCGTTCGCTGCTGCTGACCGGACGGTGTATGGCCGCAGTATACGTCGAGATGAGCGGTAATCTGCCGTCGCCATCGATGCCCACGGGTTTACTCACGCCGGCCTCACAGGGATTCGCTGCGGTGATGTACGGCCGTTGCTAGCCTGTGAGTAGAGGGAATTGGCCCCCGTTAGTCAGGGGGCGGAACGACACGAAAGGAGGGTCGCCTTGAAGAAGATGCGCAAGCGCTTCCGGGGTTGGATCATCCACGTGGCCCATCCCGGTCCTGCGGGGGCAGAAGGTTGATCCTTCCGGGCCTCTGCGGGACATGCAGCTCCGTCGGGCGTGCGCCGTAAATCAAGCAGCGCCACTGCGACCCGGTCGCCGGTCTGCAGTGTGGTGAGTGGAGGTGATCGGGACGAGGGCGGCTAAGGCCGAGTTGGCCTCTACCAGCACGCCCCAGCGGAGCGGTTTCGAGCCTGCGGCTGACTGGCCGAGGTGCGAAGCCAGGTAACAAAGGCGAGCGGACAAACCAGGTTCCGGTCGCCTTTCTGTTTGCGGCGATTTTCTGGAGCCGCTGAAGGGCAGCCGTCCGTCGGATCGCTTCCGAGAAATCCGCGCCCGCGTTGCGTTGTTGACCAGCAGACCGCGTAGTCAGCGCCCGGCCCGGCCTGCGAACCTGCCGCCGAGACCGTGCAGACGGTTCAGCGACCTCATCGGAAGTAGCTCCTTGCCTGCGAACGCCGGGTGGTCTGGCGCGTAGCGGTGCGCGCGGAAGATCAGCACCTGCACCGAATCGTCTACAGGTACCGTGAACGGGTTGAGCCATTCCCAGACCACCTCACATCGCCGCGTCACCTCGAACACGCGGCCGGAAGCTCCCTCGCATATCAGCACATTGCCGTTCGGCAGGCGCTCAGCGCCGGATATGAAGCTGCTGAAGAACTGCATCTCGGGCTGCGCAAGGTATTGCCACTCGACCTCGTTCGACTCCGGGTTGACCTCGACGATGCTGGAGCGGGGAGGGCCGGCACGGTGCATGCCGTTGTCGAATATCTGCACGTTGCCGTTTGGCAACCATGTGGCGTTGTGCTGGTGATGCACGTCCGGAGCACCGTAGGTCCACTCAAGCGAGCCGTCAGCGCCGACAATCCCGACGCGGCTGTTGTTGCGGCATGAAAAGAGGAGACGGCCTGATTCGTCAACATCGATGCCGTTCACGTGCGTCCACTCGATCCGACCCTCCAGCGGGCAGATCGGGTCTTTGCGCGGGTCGAGCAGACCGTCGATGCTGATTCGACGGACGATCTCACCGTCCGGTGAAACCTCGATCACATCGTCGCCGAGCATCGGCGGCTTGTCTCGCTTCCTGGAGCGCTGGCCGCCACGCACGCTTCTCTCGCGCTCCGGGTCCATCTCGACCCACTCAGGAAACATCGTGTTGCCGTTTTCCAGCCGGATGAAGTCGTGGTGGATCGCCGGGTTGTCGTACTCCCAGACCGTCTCGCCGCCCCATGTCACTTCGCGCGCCAGCGAGGCGTGACCTCCGAGGGTACGCATACGCATCTCGAGTGGTATCGAAGCGTCTGCGGCGCTGGCACGATCGGGCTTCTCTTCGCCGGCCCTGCTGGCGATCAGCAGCAAGTTGCCGTTCTCGATGAGCCGTGCGTAGCCCATCACCAGGTCGGGATGATGCCAGTGATGGACGATCAGGCCGTCCATGTCGAGTAGGTACGTCGAGTCGCCGCGCAGCGGGCTGACGAGCGTGTAGCCCTTGAACGTGGAACGCCTGATGTGGCCCGTCAGCCCGGCAGGACGAAACGCCGACCATCCCATGTGAACCGCTCCCGTTCCGAGAAGGCGCGAAACCTTGTGTACCGCCAGAGAGCTGGAACCATAGCAGAAGGGCGCGGCGGCTCCGCCGTGCGGCACGAGCCACCGCTCTGCGAAACGCTAGTGCGTGCGTCCGTTGCCGCGGCGGTACGAGACCTGCTGGTGCTCGGGCGGGATCACTATCACCGGGTGCTCTGACGTGCGGATCACCTTGTCCGCCACGCTGCCAAGCAGCCAGCGCCTGATCCCGGACGAGCCGTGCGAGGTCATGACGATCATGCGGTCGCTAGTCTTCGAGACCTCGTCGATGATCGCATCTGCGGCGGTCCTGAGGGCGTGAAGGTTGGACGCCTTCACGCCCCGGCTGGTGGAGCGCTCAGTCACCTCTTCGAGGTAGTCGTCGAGCTCTCTGCGCTTCCCGCCTCGTTGCGCTGGCGTCATGGCCGGGTCGGCCATCACATACGCGGCGTACGAGCTGTTCGGCGCGACGCCGGTGATATAGATCACTTCTCCTCCGGCGTGCTTCGAGATCGCCTCGGCGAATGGAATTGCGGCTTCGGCAAAGTTCGAGCCGTCGAGCGGCACTACGACGGTCCGCGGCAGGCCTTCGCCGTTCTCGAAACCTGCGACCTCGCCCGGCCGCACCATCATGATCGGAACACCTGTGTGGTGCAGCACGCGGTCTGCGACGCTTCCGAGGATGCCTCGCATCACTGCCGATCTCCGGTGCGTGACCATCGCTATGAGTCGGGAGTCGAGTTGGATGGCCTGCTCAACGATCACTTCGGCCGGATCGCCGGTTGCGACGTGGCTGGCGACCGTCACCCCGCGCTCCTGCAGCCAGTCGGCCTGGGTGCGCAGGTAGTCGCGTGCGAACTTCGACTCCTCTTCTGTCAGGCCGTCCGGGTCGACCTGCTGATCGCCGGCCGCAGACGACTTCAACTGTGTCGGGTCGATGACGGCCAGCAGGTCAACGACCGCTTCTAGCTCGACCGCAAGGCCGACGACCCAGCTGCGGATCTTCTCGGACTCAGGCGAGCCGTCGAGCGGCATCAGGATGCGATCGAACATTGGTTACCTCGTGAAAGTCGCGCTACCCGGTGACGCGGTACAGCCGGTCGCCGCTTCGCACACGTGATTCGACCTTGATCGCCAGGTCATCGCCCGGAAAGGCGTCTGTGACCGGCCGGTGGTCGATCTCCATCGAGTCGGCTGCCTGCTTGAAGTTCGTAGTGTGGCCGACGAACCGGACCGTCTCGTCCCGGCGGAGCGGAACGCTCAGGTCTACGACCGCCACGCCCTGGTGGTTGTAGTAGTGAGTGACACGGCCGATCTGCATGGCGGCTGGCATGCGGCGCACTTCGCCGGCGCCGAACATCATGTCGTACATCACCTGGCCGAAGGACTGGGCGATGTCGGTATGCGAGACAACGCCGCGCAGGTCGCCGTTCTCGATCACCGGAAGCCGCTGGACGTGCTGCTCTCGCATGATGTGGCTGGCGACTTCCAGGTCTTCGTCCGGCCCGACGCTGATCAGGGGTGAGCTGAGGTACTCACTCACGGCGCGGCTGTCGGGCATTTCGCCCATGCCTACGCAGCGCACGAGCAGGTCGCGGTCGGTTATCACGCCTTCCGCTTTGTCGCCTTTGCCGACGACGAGCATGCCGACGTCTTCCTGCGCCATGAGCGCGGCAGCGTCTGCGACCGATGCCGTCGGCTCGATCATCACGGCTCCGTAAACCATCACGTCTTTGACACGCATCGCCTGTCCGCCTTGCTGTGGTTCTGTCTGAGAGCAGGCTATCGGCGAGAAGCGGATGGGAGCGTGTGGATCAACGAGGCGGCGGTGAAGGATGCGTGAGGGAGGACGCCCGTCGTCCCTGGCAGGAGGCACTCCCCGTCGTCCTGAACGGGTGCGAGGGACCCGTGGTTGCGGGGCGACCCGTCTGCAGTCGTCTCTGGATCAGCGGTTGCACACGCCGTCGGATGGTGAGCTTGACGGTACGTCGAGCCCACCTCCCATCCAGGTCCTTCGCTGCCGCTCAGGATGAAGGCGGTCGCGACGTCACCAACGCCCCTCCCTCTAGCTCCCTCCCAGCTTGGGAGGGAGGATGGCGCCATCCTGAGCTAGCCTGCCCTGAGCGGAGCCGAAGGGAAGGGTGCGCGTCGTCCCGATTGCATCGGGACCGGGCGCGGCAAGCGGCGCCCCTACCAGACATCCGCTCACCTCACACTCCCACCGCAAACCGCGCCACAACCCTCCGCCAACCACAGCAGGCTTCACACGGTAACGGAGAGGGAACACTTCCTGTCGAAGAATCGTCTTGGGATGCACAGGGACTGCTCAAGGACGGGCATCAAACCCGGCCTAAGCGTGAACGCAGACGTGGCGCCGAGACGAATCTCGCAAAGCCTGCTGCGCACGGGAGCGAAAAGATGCAACTGCTAAACGAAGTTCGAAACACCGCCTCGCGTCGGCGAGGCAGACTGCCGGCACTGCTGGCCATGGGCGCGCTTTTCCTGTTCGTCCTCTCGGCCTGCCAGGTGGCGGTGGCGGAAGACGGCTCGATCAACATCAAGCCCGACCCCGCAAACGCAGATACGACCGGAAACAACAGCCAGGCCGGCGTCAGCAACACGCTCGCCGGTTTCGTGGCCCAGACCGGCGAGGTCGCCCCCACAACCGTCTCGCCCATCGACCCGGACCAGGTCTACGAGTGGAACGGCCTCATCAAGTGGGTCGACCTCGAAGGCGGCCACTTCGTCATCGACCGTGGCTGCGACAACTGGGCGGTGATCCCCGCCGACGACGAGGTCTACGCAAAGCTCAAGGAGCTGCACGGCGAGAAAGGCACCGTCTGGGGCACTGTCAACTTTGACAAGAACATCTATGGCCGCAGGGCGATCGACGCCACGGCTGCGTTTGCGCCCGGCGATATCCGGCCGCTGATTGCGCTGCCGCAAATTCCGTGCGACGACCGCCCGGTCCCCGGCCCGCACATCGCTGTCAACCACAGCGAGATCACACTGCACGGTGACCTCGTCTGGCGCGGCGGCAGGCTGTGGCTCGTGACACCGCGCGGCAACGTGCGACTGGAGCTGCCTCAGCTTGCGCTGGACATGTTCCCTGAGCTGTCCGACGCCGCGACGGCCGGAGATTCTACGCTGTCGATCTCGCTCGGCGAGTACGGCGTGGTCGGCATGTGGGACCTGGCGAGCACTGGCCTCGTCATCAAGGTCCGTGAGATCAAGGAGTGGCCGCACCGCACCTTCGTCCGCGACCACTGCGGCGGCGGCTTCCATCACTTCGTTGTTGGCGACGAGCAGCTGGCCGCGCACGGCACGCTGGTCGTCACTGACGGCCAGTGGCTGCTCCGCACCAAGTCCGGCGTGATCTTCGTGCACCGCAACACCACTGGCGGCGTCTTGATCGACCCGGCGACGGGCGATGTTACCGATGTCCGGCCCGACATCCTACGCACGCACGATGTCGTGGTGATCGGCGACTGGAAGACGGACGGCACAGAGCTGCACATGGAGGGCGACAGGTTCGTCCGTGTGAAGACGAAGTGCGAGCCGCCTCAGCCGCCTCGCCCGCCGATTCTACCCGGTGAGATCGCTGCACTTGGCACGCTGGTGTTTGAGAACGGCCGCCCGTTCCTGAACACGCCTTCAGGCCGCATCGTCCTGCTGACCCGCAACGACGTTCCCGGCTCCGAGCCGCAGCCCGTCGACCCGTCTTTCTTCGAGGACGTTGCTCCCGAGGTTATGGACGCGGCCGGCACGGCGGAGATCGACCCGAACCGGCCGGATGTTGTCCGCCCGGTCCGCCACATCCTGGTTGTCGGCAAGTGGTTGCTGTACAGGGACCACCTGGCCATCGTGGTGCGCTACGCGCTGCCCTGGCCTTACCCGTACCCTCAGCCGATCGACCCGGTCCCGATGCCTGAGCCGCAGCCGGTGCCGCCGATCTTCGACTACTCGCAGCCTCTGCCTCAGCCCGTCCCGCCTGTGCTGGGCGGGCCGGTGAAGCCGCTGCCTCCGGTCGTTGACGTGCCGGACGTGATCCAGCCCGACTTCGATGGATTCGAGAAGATCGATGACATCGCTGACGACGGTGTGATCATCATCAGGCCGGTCGACGGCGATAAAAAGGATGTCGTGATCGAGGTGAAGCCTGCCGACAGCGATAGGCCAACGACGACGATCACCGCAAGCGGGATTCCAGTGAACTCCTTCAACACGGACGCGGTCAACTAACCCAACCACATAGCTGACCGTGTCATGAGCCGGCCCCGCATCTCATCCCCGCGGGGCCGGTTCTTTCGTGGGAGGTTTCGAGATGGCTGAGACAGGATGCGCGGCCTGGTGGGCTCTCCTATCACGCCGGATGGCGCGACAGTCAGGACGACCCGGCTTCTCTGGCAGAATGTTCGCTCCAACCCCGAAAACAAGGCTTCGCCTTTGCCAACAGACATCTCGTATTCGAAATCGCTGCCCGTTGTTGCCGAGCCCGATGTGCTTGTGTGCGGCACAGGCGTCGCGGGCATCGGCGCTGCGGTTGCGGCGGCGCGGCAGGGCGCTAGCGTGCTGGCGGTCGACCGCGCCGGGTTCGCCGGCGGCTTCTTCACCAACATCATCGGCTCGGCCTTCGACGGCTTCGTCTACGAGGAGACCGGGCGGCCGGTGGTCGGCGGGCTGGTGTTCGAGATGCTGGAGCGCATGGGCGTGATCGAGCCGGGCACGGGACCGGGCCTTCGCTTCAATGTCAACGGCGACTTCACAGAAGTCGAGAAGTACCCGGACCGGCTGATTCCGCGCACGGACCCTGAGCGCTTCAAGCTGGCGTCCGACCGCATCCTCACCGAATCCGGCGTCAGGCTCCTGTACCACTCGCAGGTGTCGGACGTGATCACGCGGGGCGACCGTATCGAGTCGGTGATCGTCTCGAACAAGGCTGGGCTGGTGGCGGCGCGGCCGAAGGTGGTGATCGACTGCACAGGCGACGGCGATGTGGCGGCGTGGGCTGGATGTGCTCACGAGAAGGCCGAAGGGTTGCAGCCGATGTCGATCCACTTCCGCGTCTCTAACGTCGAACTGACCTTCGAGCTGCGCAAGAAGTGTTCAGACGTGCTGACGAAGGCGCGGGCGGCGGGCAAGATCCGGCCTTACGGCGGGCCGTGGCCGGCAACGTTCTCGGGCACCGACATCTACTTCAACGCGGTGCGCACGCCTGGCGATTCGACCGATCCCGACGACTGGACGCGGGCGGAGGTCGATGGTCGCGAGGACGCGTGGCGCATGTTCGAGCTGTGGAAGGCGGAGCTGCCTGAGTTCGAGCGCGCGCACTTCTTCACGAGCGGCCCGACGGCGGGGTCACGAGAGTCTCGGCGCATCACCGGCGACTACACGCTGACAGCAGACGATGTGCGCACGGCGCGGCGACAGGACGACGTGATCGTGCTCGGCGCGTGGCGCATCGACAGGCACCCGCAGGAGTCATCGGGCTACCACGACCAGCCGCTGGTGCCACCGTACGACATCGCATACCGCACGCTGCTGCCACAGGGCGTCGAGAACCTGCTGGTGGCCGGGCGCTGCCACTCGGCGACGTCGGAGGCGCTGGCGTCGAGCCGGGTGACAGCGAACTCGATGGGCATGGGGCAGGCGGTGGGAACTGCAGCGGCGATGATTGTGCGGTTGGGGCTGGAATCGGTGCGCGGAG
>JANQEF010000308.1 GCA_028278465.1 Dehalococcoidia bacterium
TGAACACATCCAGGGTAGACTAGGTCAGCCAATGCCAATTGCTTTACTCGACGCAGGCGCTGCAAAACATTGGTGTTCATGACATCACGCTCAAGGGCAGTGATGCGAATCAATCCCTGAACGGGATCTCTTATCTCTCCTTCGAATTCGAGTGATTTCTTCATTCTTAGGAACTAGTGTTGGTACCCCGTACCGGATTCGAACCGGTGATCTTCTCCTTGAAAGGGAGACGTGTTGGGCCACTACACTAACGGGGCTTCGAGAGTTGCAGCGGGACGGACCCGAGCGCGGCACCTTCCCATATTACCTCTGGCCCGAACTGGAAGCACGTTCCGGCACGGGCGAGATGGCTGGCGAGTGATTGAAGCCAGCTATCGACCGGCCTGTCTGCTCGATAGCCGCAGCACACACCTCACCCGAACGTGCCCGCCGACGGACACGGCTCCTCAAGCGGGCACTCGCCGCACAGCGGACGCCGGGCCTTGCAGATCTGCCTGCCATGCGTGATCAGCAACACATGCAGGCCGAACCGGTCGTCTGGCTCCAGGATCTTCTCCAGCACCACGTGCGCGTCGTCGGCGCTCGTGCCCTTGCGGATCAAGCCCAGCCTTCCTGAGACACGATGAATATGCGTATCGACCGGCATCGCAGGCATGCCAAGCGCGAACGCCATCACCACCGCCGCCGTCTTCGGCCCGACTCCCGGCAACTCCGTCAGCCACCGGCGTGCCTCGTCCAGCTCCAGGTTCTTCAGAAACTCAAGCTCCAGTGCGCCATGCCGTCGCAGCACCACTCGCAGTATGCTCTGGATCCGGACCGACTTCTGGTTCGCGAGCCCTCCCGACTGAATCGCGTCTGCGACCGCACGGGTGTCTGCCTCGATCACCTCTCCCCACGTTGGGATCCTCCGTCGCAGCTCGTCGAAGGCCCGCTCGGCATTCAGGTCGGAGGTGTGCTGAGTCAGCACGGTGAAGATCAGCTCGTCCAGGGCGTTGTAGCGAGGCCGCCACTCGATGGGTCCGTACCGCGGCTCCAGCTTTTCGAAGATGAGGTCGACCGGGACGGGAAGCGTGCGTGGCGGTGTGAGTCGCCTACGCCACGCCGGGCTAATGCGCGAAGGCATCCGCTAGAACTGCCTGTCGCGGATGTAGCCGGTCAGCTGGACCAGCGCCTCTTTCGACTCGGATTCCGGTACCGGCTCCAGGTTCCGCAGCGCCGCATCGATGTAGTCGTTGGCTATCGCTCGCGAACGGTCGAGCGCGTCTGAGGCGCAGATCGCCTCGTACGCAGCCTCGAGAAGCTGTGGTCGATCGCCGTTAGCGGAGTTCAGGTACGCACTTATCTCAGACCGCGCCTCGCCGCTCTCGAGAGCCAGGATCGCGGGGAGCGTGAGCACGCCGTTCGAAAGATCGTTCGCTGTCGGCTTGCCGAGCTGCTCGGGGTTCGACTCGTAGTCGAGCAGGTCGTCCAGTACCTGGTATGCCATGCCCAGGTTGTAGCCGTACTCGCGGACGTTTGCCGCAGATTCGTCATCGCTCTCGCCCAGCACCGCACCGCTCTCCGCAGACGTCGAGAAGAGGGAAGCGGTCTTGTCGTAGATGCGCTGGAAGTAACGCTCGCGGTCAGTCTTCAGCGACCAGGATTCGAGGATCTCGTTCAGTTCGCCTCGCGAAAGCTCGGCGATGGTCTGCGCAAAGCGGCGAATCAGGCGCACACTATTCGTGTCGCAGACGAACGTGGCGGATGTTGCAAAGACGAAGTCGCCGAGCAGCACGGCTATGTTGCCGCCCCACAGGTTCGACGCGGTTGCGTGCCCGCGACGCGTGTCTGCGCTGTCGACAGTGTCGTCGTGGATCAGGCTGGCGATGTGCAGGAGCTCGACGGCGGTCGCCATCTTGATCGTCCGCTCGTCCGGGATCCTGCCCCACAGCTTCGACGTGAGTAGTGTGATGGCGGGACGGATCCTCTTGCCCGGCGTGGCAAGCACCTGCGAAAGGCGGGCTTCGATCTCCGGCGGCGGACCGTGCGAGTTCGTCTCGGCCACACCGGCGATGTTGGCGATGACGGTGTCAAGGTCATCTGCGATCGGGGCGTAGATTCGCTCTTTTGGATCGGCTCCGAGCAACAGAATCCTTCTATCTGGCCGGCTATCGCTATGCGGACTGCCCGAGTCGGGCGTTTTCCTCGTCTACGATGCTATCGTCCAGCTTTCTGAACAGCGGCGTCGGCGATGCCAGCCCCGTGCCGGGAACGATCTCCACTCGATTCCAACCGTCCGAGGCGATATCGCCCGGCAAGCCAAGCATATCGTGAATCTTTTCGCAAGACGATGGCAGGAACGGTGAAAAGACGGTTCGCAGCGTCGCGATCACGTTGAGACCGACCCACAGCGTGGTTGCTGCCGTCGCACGGTCCTGCTTGACGGTGGCCCATGGCTGCTTCTGGTCCACGTAGCGGTTGCCGTGCTGAGCCAGTGACATCGCCGCGCGCAGACCGTCCCTGAACCGCCGCGCCTCCAATCCCGCAGCCACATCCTTCAGCGCAGTATCACACGCCGCGAGCGCAGCTCTGTCTGCGTCGTCTAACTCGCCGGGCTCCGGCGTCGCGCCGTCGAAGTTGCGAGTGGTGATCGTCAGGACACGGTGCACGAAGTTGCCGAACGTGGCGACGAGCTCGTTGTTGTTCGCAGCGAGATATCCGGCCCACGTGAACTCCGAGTCCGATGTCTCCGGCATGATCGAGCTGAGGTAGTAGCGGAGCGGGTCGACCTCGTAGCGCTCAAGGTAGTCGGGCAGCCAGACAGCGTTGCCGCGGCTCTTCGAAAACCCGGTCTCGCCAAGGTTCAGATACTCGTTCGCCACCACGTCCGTCGGCAGGTTCAGCCCGCCGTAGCCGAGCAGGATCGCCGGCCACAGGATCGTGTGGAAGGTGACATTGTCCTTGCCCTGGAAGTAGTAGGTCTCGGCCGACTCGTCCTGCCAGAAATCCTTCCAGCCTTCCGGCTCGCCGCGTTTTTCAGCCAGGAGCTTTGTCGCCGACAGGTAACCCATCACCGCCTCGAACCATACATAT
>JANQEF010000003.1 GCA_028278465.1 Dehalococcoidia bacterium
GGCGATGCCCCTGCGGTGATAACCACCAGCGCAGCGATATTCGACGAGATCGCGTTCGAGCCTGTGCCCTTCACCGTTTACCGCTTCAAACTGGCGCCCGGTGTGGATCCTGGCAGGACCGGCGCTCTGATGGAAACTGTGTTCCTGGACAATAGCCTCCTGGCAGCCGACACGGTGCAGGAGATCAGGGACAGCATCGCTCAGAACGAGGCCTTTGGCAGGCTCTTCCAGGCGTTCATGGGACTGGGACTGGTCGTCGGCGTGGCATCGCTCGGAGTGCTCTCGTTCAGGGCGGTCGTTGAGCGGCGAGTGTCGATTGGCATGATGCGGGCGATCGGCTACAGGTCGCGCATGATCCAGGTGCAGTTCCTGATGGAGTCGGTGTTCGTCACCGTGCTCGGCACGGCCATCGGGCTCGGCCTGGGCGCACTGATCTCCTGGAACATCGTCAACGACATCCAGGACTCGTTCGACGGCCTTACCTACTCGATCCCGTGGCTCACAGTCGTGGTGATAGTGCTGATCGCAATACTGGCCGCGCTGCTGACGACGATCATCCCGGCGCGGCAGGCATCGCGCATCTACCCGTCCGAAGCGCTGCGATACGAGTAGCTCAGAGACCCTCGCGGCGGATGTCACGCCGCAGCGGCAGGCGACGCGGGTCCACCATCCGACGCGCCACCCTCAGCTGCTCCGGCGTGTCGATATCGAAGAAGCTAAGCAGCCGCGGGTCGTACTGCTCCGCCTCGTCCTCGGTCATCACGCTGACACGCGGGCTGTCTTCCGCCACCGCGGACTCGATCAGCGTTGTAGGAGACCGCTCTCCGCTGCGCAGCGCTTTTTCGATGAGCGATAGCCAGTCGCTAACTACGAGCACCGAGTGCAGCGGGTGAAATCTGCCTGAGACACGTGCGAACACAGATTCCGGCTCGCCGCCCGAGCTCAGTGCAGCCGCGATCATCGCTTCGATCAGCCGTCTCGACAGGAACGGGTGATCGGCTCCGGTCACGAACGCCAGCGGCGTGACAGCGGCCTTGAGACCGGCGTGGATCGCCGCCAGCGGCCCTTGATACGGCGCCGTGTCTGTCACGACGTGCATGCGAAGCGCAATCGCAGTGTCCGGCGCGTCGTCATCCTGCGAATCCCGCGCCACGAACACCAGCTCGTCGCAGAACGCCCTCAGCGTGTCCGCTACCCGCGCCAGCACCAGCTTGCCGCCGAGGTGGATCATCGGCTTCGACCTGCCGAGGCGCGTGCTGCGGCCACCGCCGATGACGATGCCTGTCACGCCCGTGCGCTGCGGCCTCACCGTTCGCCGTCTTTCGCCGAAGCGCCGGGTCCGAGGACGTCTGAATTCGGATAGAAGCGCGACCATGCGAACCAGAAGCCGCTCAACCCGTTAAGCATCTCCAGGCGCTTGCCTTTCAGCTCACCGGAGACGCACTCACCGCTGATCGCGCGCCAGCGAGAGCCGGTCTGCGAATCGACAAGGAACCATGGCTCGTAGTTGATGCGCCGCCGGATATCCACCTCGCCGGGCTCCGGCTCAGGCCGCATCGGGTTGCGGGAATCGCCGGAAAAGGTGAGCGTCTGGCCGTCGACTATGCGGCTGAAGACCACCGCCGTCCCGCTGAGCCCCTCGTGTGCCACAAGCACCGGCTCTCCGCCGATCTCTTCGTTGATCAGCGGCCGTTCGATCAGCGCCGGATACCCGTAGCAGCGGAACGTGCCGTTGACCTCTACGCCGAGCACGTTGTCCTTGTCGTGCCAGGTCCGGTCCCTGGCCGACTGCTGGTAGAGGCCGGCGCGATCGGTGACGTAGTAACGCTCGAACATGTCGGTCTCGGGCGTGCCGTCAAGAGACATCACCTCAGTGTGCGGATAGGCGCCAGACCACGCCCGCCAGTTCGTCGAAACCACTGGGACCTGCTTGAGCGTCCCGCCTGTGTTCGGCCCGGTAACCGCCTGGCCGTTGAACTGCACGATCTCGTTGCCGTCCGAATCGACCAGCACGGTCGAGTTGAGCAGGGTTTTCCGCACCGTCACCAGGTCGGGCTCCTGCCCACTTCCCGGCTCGAAGACGAATGCCCGGGCAGAGTACGTGACAGGCCACCACGTCATGAAGATGTGGACGTCTTCGAACACCTCGTGTGCCACCTCGCGCACGCTCATCGCCGCCAGCGGATAGGCGATCGCATGGCCGTTGAACTCGATGCCCAGCACCCTGTCTTCGGCCTGCACCTCGACGTCCGAATCGTTCGCGTCCTTCACGCTGAGGTACGTCGGCTCCGAGCCCGGCATCAGCCGCTGCTTGCCGGTGCTCCTGCGGAGCCGCTCCGTGTACGGCTCGTCCGCGCCCGGAAGCTGCAGCGGCACAGCCTCGGCAAAGAAGGCGAGCCTGTACAGCACGAAGACGACGAAGAAGCCCAGCCAGGCCGAGAGGAGCACGCCGACCGATCCTGCTGCGCCCGCTGCGGCAAATAGCCCGAACGTGATCGCAGCCGCGACCGCGAACACGACCGCCGCGCGGCCGTAAGGACCGAGCGGTATCCCATCGATGATCTGCTGGACTCTTCGCATCTGGCTCCTGTCGCGACCTGCGCTATTCGCAGAGCGATTCTAACTTCGCCATGCCGTTGAAGTCCGGCCTGCGCCGGGGACGCGGCGAACGGTCGCTATACTGCGCTGCACCCGTGTTCGAAGCGGGCCCGTAACGCCTTCCCAATCATGGAGAGAGCCGTTGGTCGAACCAACCGCACACGTCTCGAACGAACTTCTCGAACAGTACCGGACCGTATCGAACGCCACCGTTCTCGGTGCGCTCCTGAAGCGTGGATACGACAAGACCTATATGCAGGGCGTTCACAGCCTCGCTCCCGGCCGGCGTCTCGTCGGGCGCGCCGTGACGCTGCGCTATCTGCCATCGCGCCCCGACCTTGCGACACGAATCGCAACCGGCGCGCACGGCGAGGGATTCAACGAGACACCGCGCTGGCAGGCTCTCGAGGCGCTGGGCGAGGGCGATGTGTTCGTCGGCGACGCGATGGGCTTTTCGGGTGTCTCCACAGGCGGCGACGTTGTCTTCTCCCGGATCGTGACGCAGAACGCAGCCGGTCTTGTGACGGACGGCGGCGTACGGGATGGCCACAAGGTGGTGCGCTACGGCTATCCGGTCTTCGGCGGAGCCAGCACGCCGACCGTCGGCGAGCCGAACATCCTGCCTTACGAAGTGAACGGTCCGGTGCAGTGCGGCGGCGTGCTCGTCTGGCCCGGCGACGTGATCCTGGGCGATGACTCAGGCGTCGTTGTGCTGCCTTCGCAGCTCGCTGAAGAGCTACTGCCGGAGTGCATCGAGCACGACGAGATCGAACAGGCGCTCCTCGAGTACACACAGAAGGAGAAGATCTCGCCGAAGTCGTTCTACCCGTTCAACGACGACACGATGAAGATCTACGAGGACTGGAAGAAACAGCGCTCGTAGCCGGACGCAAAGGCGAGGACATGGCTTCAGACAGACAGGTGCAGATTTCAGCCGACGACGTCACGGTGGTTGCGACGCTGAACGATTCGCCGACGGCCGATGCGTTGTGGGACGCGCTGCCGCTGAGCGCCGCGGCGCAGACGTGGGGCGACGAGATCTACTTCAGTATCCCGGTCGACGCCGAGAACGACGACTACGCCGAGGAGACTGTCGAGATGGGCGCGGTCGGCTACTGGCCGCCGGGCAACGCGCTCTGCCTCTTCTTCGGTCCTACTCCCATGAGCGCGCCGGGAGAGATACGGCCCGCATCTGCCGTGAATGTGCTCGGTCAGATCGAGGGCGATGCGACGGTGCTGAAGAGCGTTCCCGGCGGCGCGACCGTCAACGTGGAACGCGCATGAGCGGCCTTTCGCAAGAGCTGCGCGATGCCTGCGCCGATGACTGGCGCAAGGCGCACGAGACTCATCCGTTCGTCACCGCGATGGGCGACGGCACGCTGTCGCTGGAGCGGTTCCAGTACTTCATGAGGCAGGACTACCTGTTCCTTATCGACTATGCCCGCGTGCTGGCGATGGCGGCTGCAAAGAGCCCGGAGCTGCGTTCGATGGGGCACTGGGCGGCGTTGCTGGACGAAACGCTGAACTCTGAGATGGAGCTGCACCGCGGGTTCTGCGCCGATTTCGGCATCACTGTCGAGGAGCTGGAGGCGACGGTGCCGATGCCTGCGACGGTGGCGTACACGGACCATTTGCTCCGGTCCGCGTTCGATGGAGATATACACGAGCTCGCGGCGGCGCTGCTTCCTTGCCAGTGGGGCTACGACGAAGTGGGACGTGCGCTCAGCAAGGTGCTGACGGCGCCGCCAGACTCTTTCCACGCGCGCTGGGTCGTCGGCTACAACGCGCCGGAGTACCAGGAGATGACGGAGTGGCTGCTGCGGTTCGTGGACGGGCTGGGCAGTGCGGCCACTGGTCAGCAGAAGGACCGCATGCTGAAAGCTTTCCGGGCCAGCACTCGCTACGAGTACCTGTTCTGGGACGCCGCCTGGAGCCTGCAGGCGTGGCCTGCCGAGTAGTTCCGCACCCGATCACACCTGTTCCGCGATGGCCTGCTCGGCCACCCGGTTCCAGTTCGCCCGTATGCTGTCCGCATCAACATCGAGGCCCATAGCCGTCCATGAGGGCATCCACCTGGCGATGTCGGGCAGTGGCCTCACGAGTCCGGACACAGTCCAGAGGGGCAATGAATCCAGCGACCTGCCGGTCTTCGATCGATACTCGGCGATGAAGCGGTCTGCCAGGCCATCCCACCCCAGGTATCGCAACTCGTTCGCGCAGTAGGCGACATCCACGGACGGGTCACCAAAGCCCGCATCTTCCCAGTCGATGACTCCCACCAGTTGCTCGTCTCGCCAGAGCGTGTTGCCCGGCCACAGGTCAGAGTGCAGAAAAACAGTCTCCGTGGAATCGTCCGCCTCGATCAGCTTGCGGCGAAGCTCCCACAGCGGCACCCCCAGCGAGTTTTCAGTGAATCTCTCGGAAGGCTCGGACTCTGCCAGCTGATCCGACAGCTGTCTGCGGTGATCCAGCAGCACCGGACGAAGATCTGCGGTTACAGGCACCTCGTGCACGCTGACCATCGCCCGCACTAACTGCTCGATCCAGTCATGCGGGTCACCGGGTGAGAAGTAAGGTTCACCGTCGATGAAGCTGATCACGACGGCCGTCTCATCGAACGTCCCGGCCCTATCGCTCCAGATCAGCTGTGGAACGGTCACGCCTCCGGCGTTCGCCGCAATCAGGGCGGCAGCCTCGCGCCTGGCAACCTCATCGGTCGATTCGTCATCGCCGTACCAGTCACCGTAGCGGCGCAGAACGACCAGCTCGGTTCCGGAGATCGCGCGGTGGATTTCCAGCAGGTCGGAGGTGCAGCCCAGTCCACCCTGGAAGCGGCGAACAAATCGCACGGTCGACTTGCCACCCAGTTCGGAGGCGAGTTGTGAAAGCTGATCTGCTGTGGGTATCGGAGCGTACTTCAATGAGCGAAACTCGTTGGTCCCGGGACTTCTGGGGCAAACACGCAGTTCGCGCCAAATCTCCACATATCTTGAAGGAATCCCGCGTCTCGTGAACGCACAGCGACTCCAAATAGTTGTGACTAAGCTCATGACACAGGCTCGCTGGCTTGTATTCGCAGCGATTTTCGGTGCGCTGGCAGCCCTGATCGCCTGCTCATCGGCGGACGATGCCACGCCTGCGCTCGATCCCACTTCAACACCGGACATCGCAGCTTCGCCTACCTCAACTCCGCAGCCGATCCCGACCTCAACGCCTGCCTCGGCGGAAGACCAGGCTGCGGCACGAGTCATGTTCGGGCTGTATGTCGATATCTATGAGAACGACGCGGGCGGTATCCAGATACCGGCGCTCGAGCGGGCGCTGGAGCTTCGCCATCCCGGCCTTATACCGCCGCTTGTCGAGATCACCCGCTTCGCACTGGAAGACGACGAGGCCGCTGCGCTCGGTGACACACTGCATCAGCTCACGGGAGAGAGCTTCGCCGGCGACGATTTCTTCAGCTGGTATGAGTGGCTCGGCACGCAGGAAGAGACTGTGACGCTGCCGGGGTACGCAGGCTGGAAGGTGAGCCTGTACTCGCCGTTCGATCCCAGCTTCCACAGCTTCATTCACACCGGTGTGCCGACCACCATCCCGCTCGAAGGAATCCAGTGGGGCGGCGTCGCACGCGATGGCATCCCGCCGCTCGAAAACCCGAGGACGATCCCCGGTCTGCGGGCCGCCTTCCTCGACCCCGAAGAGCTGGTGTTCGGGGTCGTGATCAACGGCGAGGCACGCGCTTACCCGTTCCGCATCATGAATTCGCATGAGATGGCGAATGACGTGCTCGGCGGCGTCAATGTCACGCTGTCGTACTGCACGCTCTGCGGCTCAGGGATCCTCTACGAAGGCGAGGTCAACGGGCGCGTCGAGACGTTTGGCACGTCAGGGTTCCTGTACCAGAGCAACAAGCTGATGTACGACCGCACGACGGAGACGCTGTGGCAGCAGCAGACGGGCGAACCGGTTGTCGGTGAGCTGGTAGGCAGCGGGATCAAGCTGAAGCAGCTGCCAATGACGGTTGCCCGCTGGGGCGCATGGTTCGAGAAGCACCCCGACACGACGGTGTTGGACGAGGAGCAGGGCTTCCGCCGCACCTACTACCATCCCGATGACGCCCGCGCGATCTACTTCGAGTACTTCCACGGCGATGATCTGCTCTTCCCGGTGTGGGACCAGGACACGACCCTCGATGCGAAGACACGGGTGCTCGGCGTCCGGAGCGGCGAGACGGCGCGTGCCTACATCGCCGAGCAGGTGATCGAAGCCGGGGTTGTGAACGACGATCTGGGCGGCGTCGCGCTGGCGATCATCGGGGACGAGGTCGCCGATTCGGTGCGGGCGTTCAGGCGCGGCGACAGGACATTCACGCTTTCGAAGACCGCAGGCGAGGTCCTCGACCAGGACGGCATGAGGTGGCGAGTGACCGAAGACGCGCTCGTGTCGGAAGATTCATCACTTGCGCCTCTGCCACGGCAGACGGCACAGGATGTGTTCTGGTTCGGCTGGACCACTTTCTTCCCGGAGACCGAGCTCTGGCTGCCGACGACAAGCGGCTGAGCCGCCGTTTCGAAGCGGTCATGGCCGCCAGTTGTCCCGGCTAAGTGCCGTTCGCCTCTTCCCGCTCCTTACGCCCGCTCTGCTCGCGTGCGAATCATCCCGTAGAATCCCTTCGCCCAAGAACACGTTCCACCGCAGCACAGAAAGCAGTTCCGGATGCCGGTCATCAGAAGAAGCGATCAGACAACCAGCCAGCCGTTCCCGGGCGCAACCGCAACCGCCATGGTGAGCGCCGCCACCGGGTCCGAGTACCTGACCGTCGGCGAGCTGCTGGTTGAGCCCGGCGCCAGCTCCGCCTACCACATCCACCCGAACACCGAGGAGTCGATCTTCGTCATCGAGGGCGAGATCGAATTCCGGCTCGGCCCCAACCGGTTTCGCGCGACGTCCGGAGACTGTGTGCTGGCGAACCGCGGCATCGGCCACGGGCTGCAGAATGTTGGCGACAGCACGGCGCGGCTCATCACCATGTACCCGAACCCATCGCCGGAGCGAGAAGAGATCCCCGAAGTGGACTTCGTTGACGCGTCGCCCGAAAGCGGGGCCTTCTTCCGCGGCAAGGTCGAGTCGTTCGAGTTCGCGCCCGGCGTCAGCCGCTACGACATGGTCGGCGACTTCCTCGGTTCCGAATCCACCTACTTCAGCGAGCTGACGTTTGCTCCGGGCTCGGTGGCGCCCAACCACTATCACCCGGCGCATGAGGAGGCGATGTTCTGCCTGCGCGGTGAGCTGATGGCGGTCTACGCGGACGACGACAACGTGCCGCTCCCCGCCGGCGACATCTTCGCCTGCGAGCCAACGGTTCGGCACGGCATCTACAACGCGTCCGGCGAATCGGCCACGCTGCTCGCGATGCATCCTGTCCTGAACCCACCGCCGCGCATCGACGTGGACTGATCGGCGGCGCGAATCAGGTCGTGGCTGTGTCTTCGGGCTTTCGCAGGCCTGTGAAGGTGAAGATCGCCAGCACCACGCCGACCACGCTGCCGACGGCAGCCACGCGGAACACCAACACCAGCGCATCCGAAACGCTCTCGCGCGACTCGGCCAGTGCCTCATCGAACGCCGCCTCGCCAAGCTCCGGGTCCACCAGGTAGTCGTCCCGAACCTCGGCCAGCCGGTCCTCTGCGACGATCACCTCGGGATCCCTGATCAGATCTTCCGGGCCGGGGTTTTCGACGCTCGCTATCCCGAGGCTGGCCAGCATCACGGCTCCGAGGATCGCGCTGCCCGCCGCCATGCCGAAGACCCGTGCGAACTGCAGGCTGGTGGTCACAACGCCGAGCACGCTCTCCGGCATGGCGTTCTGCACCGGCACAGTGAAGGCCGTGAACGCAAACGTGATGCCGATGCCCAGTACGAACGTCAGCATCGAAAGCGATGCGACCGATGCGCCTCCGCCCAACTCGCCGAGAAGCCACAGGATCACCGCCGTCACGGCTAGCCCGATGCTCGAGATCTCCCTCGCAAACCCCCAGCGCGACAGGATCTGTCCGCCGACGTTCGCCCCGATGACGAAGCCTCCGGCCTGCGACATCAGTGGGTATGCGGCGACGGTTGCTGTCTCGCCCTTGGCGCCGATCACCAGCAGTGGCAGGAAGACTGTCGTCACGATGAAGCTGATCGTGACCGTGAGCGACGCGGCCATTGCTCCGGCGAAGACGCGGTGGCGGAATAGGTCGGGCGGCGTCACCGGGTCCTCGGCCCTGAACTCGGCACGGACGAACAGCGCAAGGTTGATGGCGGCGAACAGGAACAGCCCGACGATGATCGGCGAGTTCCATTCGTACGTGTCGCCGCCCAGCGACACCGCCAGCAGGGCAGAGGTTGCGAACAGGCCGAAAGTTACAGCGCCCGCGATGTCGAAGTGCGTATGCCTGCGCTCACGGTCCAGCTTCGGGAACAGGCGGGCCAGGAACCAGATGGCAAACAATCCCACAGGAAGGTTGGCCCAGAACAGCCACCGCCAGCTCAGTTCGTCCGAGACCACGCCGCCCAGTATCGGCCCGGTCACTCCGGCCAGCGTGAACGCTCCTGACATCGCGCCCAGCCACTTTGCCCGCTCTTGAGGCCGCCACAGTCCGGCGGTGGTTATCCACACGCTGCCCAGCACGCCTGCGAACGCCAGCCCCTGGAAGGCGCGCAGCACAACCATCTGCTCCATTGACGTCACGAACCCGGCAAGGGTCGACGACACGACGAACAGCGCCAGTGACAGCATGATGATCGGCCGCGTGCCGTGGATGTCCGCCAGCTTGCCGATGATCGGCACGGCGACCGCGGAGGCTAGCGAGAAGCCGG
This sequence comes from Dehalococcoidia bacterium, assembly GCA_028278465.1. Classification (GTDB taxonomy): domain Bacteria; phylum Chloroflexota; class Dehalococcoidia; order Lucifugimonadales; family Lucifugimonadaceae; genus JAJCYX01. The sequence continues at coordinate 9,460 of JANQEF010000003.1, forward strand.
CGAACATCCAGGTGAAGAGCTCGAACCCGCCGATATCGGCGACGATGTTCTGCGCAGCCGTGGATACGACCGTCTGGCTCGATGACGTGACGATGAGCGTGATGGCGAGGCCGAAGACCAGCAGCACCTTTTGCCGGTGCGGGACCTCGACCAGCGAACGCGGCCGCTCCGGCAACGCGTCCGATGGCGCGGCGTCACGTGGAACATCGCCCGACGTAGCCCGGCTGGGCTGGTCGTCATTCAATCCGGGTACGCCACATCAGCAGTTCAGAGTTCCTTGCGCGAACGGGACGCGCAGGCAGGCCATGAAAAATAGAAGCTTTCGTTGCCGGCGTATTTGTATCGCCCGTACGGGCTGAAATCCCCGGGGAACGTGTTTCAGACGAGGTTACACGCAGCGTTAGTCTCCCGCGCAGGGAAAGGCCAAACTCGCCCTATCTTTCGCCCGTCGCCGCCTCGTACACAAACACTCTCGCAACCGTGGACAAGCTCATCTGGATAGCCTTTGCCGGCGCGCTCGGCTCCCTGGCGCGCTACGGCGTCGCGACGTACGTTCAGCGCCGGGCGGACACCGAGTTTCCGTGGGGCGTCTTCACAGCCAACATGATCGGCTCGTTCATCTTCGGCCTGATCTGGGCGTATAGCGAGGACCGCGACTGGGTGAACGAGGACGTGCGGGCGTTCGCCTTCGCCGGGTTCCTCGGCGCGTTCACCACCTTCTCGACGTTCGCCTTCGACAACGTCCAGCTGGCGCGAGCATCGAACTGGCAGTTCTTCGTGATGAACATCCTGCTCACCAACGCCGCCGGGATAGCGCTGGCGTTCGCCGGTTTCAGGGCGGGGAAGGCGATTTAGACCGGAATACGCGGGCCGAGAGGCGTGGACCTGTTGCTGCAGCGAACCTAAGCGGCTACTTGCTGCAGGCTGCTGCGTAGGCCTCGCC
>JANQEF010000195.1 GCA_028278465.1 Dehalococcoidia bacterium
CGATTCGATACCGGTTTCTGAGCGGGCGCAGTCCCACCTGCGCGTCGCCGGCATTCTCCAGCAACACTATGGATCCGCCTCCACCGCCCATGCCGAAGAGATTGCGTTCCACCTCGCCGAGGCTCAGCCGCTCTCCGACCCCGAACTCCTCGCCAGGTACCTGGTCGTTTCAGGCGATGCGTCTCTCGACTCCCAGGACCTGGCGCGGGCCCGCGCCCAGTTCGAGGCAGCACTCGCCGCGATCGAAGAAGACCGGGAGTCCGAGCACTTCCTCCCGGCGGCGCATGGCCTGTCAAAGGCTCTGATGGCGGGCGGTCCAGAGCACGAGTCGCAGCGAGGCATCGACCTGCTTCGGGAGCTGTTCGATTTTGCGATGAACGCCGGTGACCGTGCGACCGCGATCAGGCTGGCGTCGACCCGTGTGCCGAACGCCGCAGCGATGACCGGTGTCGCCGACCTGCTGAGCCGGGCGATCCCGCTGGTGGACGATGGATCAGAGATCCTCGGCTACATGCTCGCCGAGTTCGCGCAGCATGTGTACTACGAGACCGCGGATGCGGTAGTTGCCAACGATGCGGCGGACAGGGCGATTCAGATCGCAGAAACTCGCGGCGATGATCACCTGCTGGCGTTCGCACTCACGAAGGCATCGTCTCTGGCGACCCACGAAGCCGACCTTCAGCGCTGCGTTGAGATGGCGAGGCGAGCGGTCGAGGCCGGGCGGCTGGCGGGCAACGACTACGCCGTCGTCTATGCAGGCTTCCACTTCGCCACCAAGGGAGCGGCGCTGGGACACATCGACGAGGCCCGGCGGACACTCGATCTGACGATCAGGACGGCCGCAAAGGTGAATCGGTGGAACGCGACGGCCGGATTGGCCCGGGCGTATATCGCCATGCTCACAGGAGAGTGGAACCTCGCAGACGATTTCTGGGATGTTACTGGCGACTCAAGCGGGTTCTATTCGGCCACTTCACAGCAACTGGCGATGATCTGCTACTACAGGGGAGACTTCGTCACCGGACGGCGCATTGTTAACAGCTTTGTGTCGCTCGCCGACGAATCACCCGGCGACATGTTTTCGGTGCTTGCCGGTGTCATCGGCGGCTCCATGCTGGCGCGTTTCGAGAACGACCATTCGCAGGTCGCCTTTGCTAAGGCATGTGCCAACCGCCTGCTGACTCGTTCGAATACGAGCGCGCTCGGCCACGAGGCCGTTTCTGCTGCGCTGGGTTGGATCGCCATCGCGGAGGGAGACGAGGAGACGGCAGAGGGGCTGATCGACTTCTTCGAGGATGGGCACGCGCTGCCGATCGGCAGCATCGAGACACTGAATGCTGGCCACGTGCTGGCGAGGCTGCACTGGCTCGTCGGAAACCACGCCAGGGCGATAGAACGGTTCCGTCACACCACCGAGTTTCTGCGCGCCGTCGGCTACGGGCCTGAGCTGACGCTGGGCCTGGCGGACTCTGGCGACCTGTTGATGGAGCAGGGTGGTGCTCGCGAGCGCCGGGAGGCGATCGCCTGCTTCGAAGAGGCGCACAGCATCGCAGCCCGACTAGAGATGCGACCCACTCGTCAGCGGGTCGCGAAGGCTCTCGCCGACAACACGACCCCGGCTGGGACTCGACCGGAGAACCCGGCCGGACTGTCGGAGCGAGAGGCTGAGGTTTTAAGGTTGGTGGCGCAGGGGCTGGCCAACTCGGCCATCGCGGATCGACTTTCCCTGAGCCGGCACACGGTCGTGCGCCATCTTGTGAACATCTACGCCAAGATCGGCGTCGAAAACCGGTCGGAGGCGACGGCGTTCGCGGTGCGCAACGAACTTGCTTAGCGGCCGCGTCCGCTAACGCGGGCTGCACCTGCGTCCATGAGCGCCAGTGCTCGCACTCGACCAGGCTCAACCGGAGAACGGCGTAACAGATCGCTTGAACCTGTTGGTAAGCTCCGCTTACTCCGCCTCGAAGTCCAGTTGCTCAATGGACCCGGCGGCGTAGGCCAGTAGAGCCGGCCACTAACCGGTCACCAACAGGAGCCAGTCTCGATGCCAGCACAGTCGGTCACCATACTCGGTGGAGGCAACACCGCTTTCGCTTCGGCGGCAAAGCTTGCGCTCGACGGTCACACCGTCACGCTCGGCGAGTTGCCGGAATTCGCAGACTCGGTAGCGACAGTCACATCGACAAAGAGGATCTCGCTGGAGTTCGATGGAGCCGTGCAGTCAGCTCTGCTGCACGACGTGACAACGGACCTCTCGCGTGCACTGGATGCTTCCGACATCGTCCTGGTGATGGTGCCTGCCTACGCCCATCGGGCCTTCGCCGAAGCCTGCGCGCCGCACCTGCGTCCGCGGCACACCGTCGTGCTGATGCCGGGCACCCTCGGATCGCTGGAGTGGGCACGCGTTCTTTCGGAACACGGGATTGACCAGGTCACCCTGGCCGAGGTGGACACTTCGCCTTACGTCTGCAGAAAGACCGGGCCAGAGAATGCGACGATCTGGGGAGAGGTGACCGGTCTCGGTCTCGGGGTGTTCCCGGCCACGGAGACAGAGACGGTCTTGCAAGAGTTGATCCCCCTCTTTCCTGGCATCACGGCGTATTCAGACGTCGTTGAGTGCGGGCTTTCGTCACTCAACCCGGTCGTTCACCCCGCGGGAGTGGTCATGAACGCTGGGCGCATCGAGTACTCGCGTGGGGAGTTCTACTTCTACGACGAGGGCGTGACGCCTTCGGTCGCCAGGGTGATCATGGCGGTCGATGAAGAGCGCAGGGCCATCGGCCAGGCGCTTGGCTACAGTCTTCAGCCCGTGAACGAGGCGTTTCACAAGGCCGGGTTCGGCCCGGACGGCGACCTGTGGGCGACGATCAACGGCAGCCGGATGCTGACGCAGCTCAAGGCGCCGGGCTCAATGGAAAACAGGTGGCTGACCGAGGACATGCCTTACGGCATCGCAACCTGGTCACTGCTGGGTCAGTCCATTGGCGTGGAGACGCCGCTGATGCGGGCGGTGATCGATATCGGCGGCGCCGTCACCGGAGTGGACCCGTGGGAGGCGGGAAGAAGCCTGGGCGACCTTGGGATCTCCGATATGACCACCGAGCAACTGAAACAGTACCTGCGCACGGGGCGGGCGAGCTGACATGGGCTGTCGTTGAGCGCCGTCTCGTCCTGCGACGATCCCGCTACTCGGACGGCAAGCCCTGCCTCTCCGTCTCGCCTCCGTTGCCTGACGAACCAGCCTCTTCGGCGGGCTCGATCTCGGTTGTGCCGGTCCCGTCGTCGATGACAGTGCCGGGCCAGATCGGGACGCCGGTCCTCCGAGCGCTGCGGCCGATCACAGTTCCAGCGATAGGCGCCGTGATCGCGAAGAAGACTATCCCGGCGATCGCCCGGGCATCTGTTGCGACCTCGTGAAAGAAGATCGAGACGGCAACGAACACCAGTCCGGCGCCGAATGCCACCGCCTTGGTGGATGCCGACAGCCTCGTCAGCAGATCAGGCAGGCGAATCAGGCTCAGTCCGGCCAGGAACAGGAACAGGGCGCCGATGATCAGAACGATTCCGGCAAAGACTTCACTCATAGCGGTTCTGCGCCTCCAGGAAGATTGAGAATGCGACCGTCCCGAGGAACGCCACAAGGGCGACGACGAGGCTAACGTCTACGAGCGTGTTCTCCCGGCGCTCGATCGCGACGGTGCCGACGACGCCGACAACGATCGCCGCCAGCACGTCAAGAGCGACGATGCGGTCGTGCAGAGTCGGGCCGCGAACCAGACGGACCAGCGTCGCTATCGCGGCAAGCGAGAGAAGCAGGAACGATGCCGACACCGCGATCTGCAGGAAGTCAGATTCAATAGTCATCGCATCACGTCCAGCAGCCTTCGTTCGAGGCCGCGTTTTATTTCGTTGCGGACCTCCTCGAGGCTCGAATCTTCGATATCCACGAGGTGCACCCACAGGGTCTTGCGATCGTCCGATAGCTCGATCGAGGTCGAGCCCGGGGTCAGCGTGATCAGGTTCGCCAGGATAGTGATCTCCAGGTCGGTCCGGGCGCTGAGCGGCACAGCCACGATCGCTGGTCTAAGCCTTTCGTTCGGCCGGATCACATCGATCGCCAGCCTGATGTTCGCCAGGAACAACTCGTACGCGAAGAACGCAACCAGCGACAGCGTCTTGACCAGTTTCCCGGCGTAGCCAGGCCGGCCGGTGACCTGCTGCGTGATGGCGAGCACCCCGTATCCGAGCAGGAACCCGATCAGGATGTTCACGAAGGTGAACACACCGGTAACCATCACCCACGACAGGGTCAGGACGAGATTGACGAGCAGTCCGTTCATGACGTCTCTCCAAGCACAGCGTCTACGTACGCCGAAGGTTCGATAAGCGACTCGGCGGCGGCGGTAGCCAGCTCAAACACGGGTTGTGCGACGAATCCGAAGACAACGCTCAGCCCGATGAGCAGCAGAGCCGGACTGAGCATCAGCGCGAGACGAGCGCCGCCGGGCTTTTCGGTAACTGGCCCGGCGGCGTCCTGTGGCGCAGGTCGCCAAAAGACCGAATTCCAGATCTTGATCATCGAGTAGAGCGTCAGCAGGCTGACGAACAGCGAGATTCCCGTGATCACGTAGGCTTCAGCCTCGATACCTGCACGCACCAAAGCCAGCTTGCTGATGAAGCCGGACGAAGGCGGCAGACCGGCCAGGGACAGCGCAGCCACCGCGAAGAGCGCGGCGATCATCGGCTTGCTGCGATACATGTCACCCAGCCGGTTGAGTGACTCGGTGCCCGAGAACTGCGCGATCAGACCGCCGACCAGGAACAGCGAGGTCTTGACCAGTATGTTGTGGGCCATGAACAGGATCGCGCCCGCGATGGCCGCCGGCGTGAAGATGCTGAGACCCATCAGCATGTAGCCGATCTGGCTCACGATGTGAAATGAAAGCAGCCGCCGGTAGTCGTACTGCGCTATGGCGCCGATGACCCCGACAACCATCGTGAAGCCTGCGAGCACCATGATCAACGTGTGGGTGAAATCGACGTCGTTGGCAAACACCAGTGTGAAGGTGCGTATCAGCGCGTAGACGCCAACCTTCGTCAGCAGCCCTGAGAAAAGTGCCGTCACGTCGATGGACGGAGTGTGGTAGGACGCGGGCAGCCAGAAGAACATCGGGAACGCCGCTGACTTCAGCCCGAACGAGATGACGAAGAACATGGCGATTGTCGTCACCAACCCCTGGTTGTCGACCTGCGCGATCTTGACGGAAAGGTCCGCCATGTTCAGCGTGCCTGTCGAGGCGTAGAGCAGCCCCGCGCCTGAAAGGAAGAAGGCCGAAGAAAGCAGGTTGATCGCCACGTACTTGACCGCGCCCTCGATCCTCCTCCGCCCGCCACCGAGCGCCAGCAGGACGAACGACGCGATCAGCATCAGCTCGAACCACACGAACAGGTTGAACATGTCGCCGGTGAGGAATGCTCCGCTGACGCCGACGAGCATCAGGTTCACGACCGAGTAGTGCCCGAACCTGATGTTTCTTTCGCGGAGCGTGGCGAATGAGTAGAGGAGCGCGGCCAGGGACACGATGCCGGCCATCAACAGCATGAATGCGCTGAACAGATCGGCCACAAGCACAATTCCGAAAGGCGCAGGCCAATCGCCCAGGTTCGTCGCCTGGATCCCATCGCTGTCCACGATCACCAGCAGCGCGAGTCCTGATCCCAGCATGGACAGTGGTCCCGCGAGGCTGATGAGTCTCTGCACGACCGGTCGCTCCCGGAACGCCACTCCCGCCAGGGCTGCCAGCAGGGGCGCGACTATCGGTGTGACGATCAGCAGGCTCAATCCGCGGCTCCCGACTGCAGCTCCCCCTGCAACTCGTCGTCCGGGTCATCGTCGGCGTCCAGCAGATCGGTCGAAACCATCTGTTCCAGGTTGTCCGAACCGATCTGCTTGTACGCGCGGTATGCCAGCGTTATGAAGAAGGCGAGGACTCCGAAGCCGATGACGATTGCCGTTAGCACCAGCGCCTGCGGAGTCGGGTCGGAGACGGATTCCGGCAGCTGATCCGAGCCGGTCCTGATCAGCGGCGCTCCCTCGCGGGAAAGCCTGGCCACGGTGAAGACGAGCAGGTTCGTAGCGTTCGTCAGCAGCCCGAGGCCGACGATCAACTGGGCGAGGCGACGCTGGAGCAGCAGGTAGAAGCCAGCGGAGAACATGCCGCCCACCAGGAAGATGAGAACTACCTCCATCTCAACCCTCCTCCTCCGCCAGCCACAGCAGCGCGATCGTCGCCATTCCGACCACCACCAGGAAGACCCCGAGATCGAAGAGGAGAGGCGTGCCGAGCTTGACCGACTCTCCCCCGACGCTGAAGTCGACCCAGATCCCGGTCATGAACGGGTCGCCGGAGAACATGCCGGGCAGAGCGCTGAGCACCGCGACCAGCAGCCCGACGGCGATGATCGTCCTGGGGTGAACTCGAAGCAGAGAGCGTGCAGACCGGATATCGAACGCCAGCGCGTACAGCCCTACCGCGGACGCGACGACAAGACCCGCGATGAACCCGCCGCCGGGCGCGTTGTGACCGCGAACCAGCAGAAAGATCGCGAACAGCAGCAGGATCGAGATCAGGAGCCTCGCCGTTGTCATCAGCAGCACAGAGTTCATTTATCGCCCCACCTGCGCGGAGTGAACCTGAGCAAAGCGATCACGCCGATGGCGGCCACCGCCAGCACTGCGATCTCACCGAGGGTGTCGAGCGCCCGGAAATCGACCAGGATCGTGTTTACAACGTTGGATCCCTCCGCTTCGGTCTTGCTGTTGGCGCCGAAGAAGTCGGAGATCGAGCTGGCTGGAGTTGCAGCGATGGCGGCCAGCGCCACGACGGAAACCGCCACGCCGCCCGCTATAGCGATCAGCGCATCTTTCCCTCGCCTGCGTGGCGACGAGTTTTCGCCTGTGGTTGGCAAGAACCGGAATACGGAGACCAGCAGCAGGACGAGCAGGGTCTCGACCAGGATCTGCGTCATCGCGAGGTCTGGCGCACCGTAGATCACGAACAGCGTCGCGATCCCGTAGCCGCTTGCTCCCAGCGCCGCGATCGCCCTGAGCCGGGAGCGCGTGAGAGCCGCCATCACGGCTGCCAGCAGCACGCCGATCGCTATCACCACCTCGTACGGCCGTACGGCGACGGTGTCTGCCGGCCACCTGAATCCGTCCCTGGCGAACATTGCGGTGAGGATCAGCGTGGCCCCGAACGCTACGATGACGGAGATGTACCACGACATCTGTCCGTTCTGAACGCTGCGGGTCAGTGCCACTGAGCCGCGCTGGAGACCGGAATTCAGCCTGCGGAATATGCCATCGCCGCCGTTACCCAGGTGGAGCGGGACGCGGGCCAGTGACGATGAGATCATGTAGGCTCCGGCGCCCAGTGCGATGGCGCCGACGCTGAGCGCCAGGACGCTGCCAAACCCGGGCCAGAGTTCTAACTCGGTCTTGATGTCCTGGCCTGCGGTCGTGTCCGACGCCGCTCCGACAATCATCGACCCGATCCATGGCGACGCGACGCCGAGCACCACGCCCAGCAGGGCGAGGAGAAGTGGCGGCGTCCACAGTGCGGGTGAGCCCTCGTGGGCGGGCTTCGGCGTCTCACTCGCATCACCGAAAAACGGCTTCAACGAGACGATCGCGGCGATGGCGAAGTTGAGCACCGCTGCCGCGAGAGCGGCGATGACGAGAATGACGACGAACCGGTCCGCGTCCAACGCGGCGGCGAACAGGGTCTCTTTGCCGACATAGCCGAACATCGGCGGTATGCCGGCCATCGAGATCGCCGCTATGCCGGCGCCAGCCGCCGTCAACGGCATCGCCCTGCGCAGGCCTCCTAGCAGCCTCAGGTCCCGCGTGCCGGCCTCGTGGTCGATCGATCCGGCGACCATGAACAGCGCACCCTTGTAGAGAGCGTGGGCTATCAGGAATGTGACGGCGGCCTTGATCGCCGACGGGTGGCCCAGCCCGATCAGGAACACCATGGTGCCGAGGGCGCTCACCGTGGAGTAGGCCAACATGCGCTTCAGGTCGGTCTCGCGCAGCGCCTGCCATGCCGCGGCGACCATCGTGATGCCACCAACGGTCGCGAGCAGCGGCGTCCACAGCCAGAGTTCACCGAGTGTCGGGTGAAGCCTTGCGAGCAGAAACACTCCGGCTTTCACCATGGTCGCTGAGTGCAGGTAGGCGCTCACCGGAGTTGGCGCCGACATGGCGTTGGGCAGCCAGAAATGGAACGGCGCCTGTGCCGACTTCGCGAAGGCTCCGGCGGCGACAAGGACCAGCGCGGGAATGGCCAGGCTGCTGGCCGCTATTGCATCAGCACGCGCCGCCATCTCGCTTATCTGCCAGGTGCCTGCGGCGGTCGCGAGCATCACAAGGCCGCCGAGCAGTGCGAGACCGCCCGCGCCGGTGACGATCAGCGCTTGCAGCGCAGAGTTTCTCGAGGACTCGTCGCCATGCTTGTGGCCGATCAGCATGTAGGAGCTGACGCTGGTGAGCTCCCAGAACACGAACAGGGTGATGACATTGTCAGAGAGGGCGAGTCCGACCATCGCCGTCATGAACAGGAAGAGGTAGGCGTAGAACTTCCCGTTGTCCGCCATCCCGGCCATGTACCCGCGGGCGTAGACGAGCACCAGCCCACCCATGCCCAGCACGAGGGAGGCGAACATGAGAGAGAGCCCATCCAGGCGCCATGTAGCCGAGATGTCGAGGCCGGACACCCAGCTAAAGGAGTAGCCGAAAACCTCTCCAGAATCGACCTGCCGCCAGCTCAGCAACAGGAATGCTGCGAGCGAGAACGGGATGAGACTGAGCAGATATGGAGCCCGGTCCTGCGCGATCCGGACGACGATCGGCGCCAGCGCAACCGCGACTATGAGCACCGCGAGGACGATGAACAGGCTCTCGGTCATCGATTGCCAACCGACTCAACGGGTACAGGTCTTGGAAGAGGCGCTCGCCACGAATTGGGCCGCGGTGTTGTGATTCCGATACCGCCTTCCCCGCCACTTGTTCGAGCGCCAACTCCTGCCGGCGGGACCATCAGCGTGCCCCACGCCCCGCCTGGACCACCTGTTGCGACGCTTCGTCGAAGTTCAGGACTGCGCTCAGGATCTCCGAGACTCGCAGATCACCGACGAGCTTTCCATCGTCGTCAACTACGGGAAGCACCGGTTCGCCGGAAGCCATCATCAGCCTGAGCGCCTCGGCGATGTTGAGCGATTCAGAGACGACCGGCACCCTCGCCCCACCTCGCATGAGGTCGCCGGCGTTCGATGCGAACAGTATCTGGCGCATGTTGCCAATCGTCATAGCACGAGAGGTCTCACCGCCTACCATCTTCACGGCGATCAGGCTGAGCAGGTCCTTACGGGTGAGGGCGCCGCGATAGTGTTCGTCTTCATCAACCACGAATACGATCTGTGTCGTGATCCCATCGGCGAACGTGCGCACCACCTCGTCCAGTTTGGCCGATTCGGTGACCGTCTTGTATCCAACCTCATGCAGGTCGTGGATCTCTTTGACGGGAATCCTGTTCATCTCTGTCTCCTGTCTTGCTCCGTTCAGATACGACCCGTGATCTCCCGGTTGCGCGATGCCTCACCCTGCAAGGACCACGGCCAGCAGGTGGTATGCGAATACACCAACGAACACGTTGAAGGGGAATGTGACGACGAGCGGCGGTGAGAGATAGATCGCCGGGCTGGCGTCAGGAATCGCTCTGCTCACTGCGGCCGGCGCTGCGATGTAAGAGGCGCTGCCCACGAGTGTGCCGAGGAGCGTGGCTGCGGCGATGCCAAGGCCGAGGGACGACCCGATCAGGACGCCTGTCAGACCGAGCGTCAGCGGCGCTATGACGGCGAAGAGGATCAGGCGAGCGCCGTTCGTCTTGAGGTCGCCGAAGCGGCTGGCAACCTTCATGCCCATCAGCGCCAGGAACACGGTGAGCATCACGTTGAAGGGCGATACGAACAGATCTATGGCGGCGCTATCGTTGATCGCGAGTCCCAGCGCTATTCCAGCGATCAGCAGTACGCTCGCGCGCCCTGTGACCACCTCCATGCCGGTGTCCAGCACCTTCCTGAAGCTTTTGCTGCCCCCGGCGATGATGAAGGCGGTG
>JANQEF010000012.1 GCA_028278465.1 Dehalococcoidia bacterium
GGCGATGATTGCGCCAGTCGGGCTGTATGTGAGCAGCTTCAGCGTGAGCAGAGAGCGGATGACGTCCTCCCGCCAACGGCCGCTGTACTCGCATCGCGAAACCCACCTGCGCCAGAAGTCGACCGTGTCGTGAAACAGGTCTTCGCCCTGCTCAGGCGACAGGATTTCCGGTGCCTGGCTCCTTTCGCCCAGCCACTCGAGCGAGAAGGTCATCGCCTCGCGCGGTCCAAGAGTGAACTCGGCTACCACGCCGCCTTCACGTATCGAGAACTCGCATGCGAGCGAAAGACTCAGGCGCTCGCCGGTTTCGGCGCGGAAGATCACGCCGGAGTCGGTGAGCTCAACGGTGTGGCCTGTGGCGCCGAAGTTGAACTTGGGCCGGCACTCGAGCCGCATGCGCGTCTCGCCCATCACACCCTGCACGTAGCGGATCAGCCTCCGCTCGTTTGCCTCGTCGGAATCGTTCGACCGCTCGTGAGACGACTCGATGCTCCCGCTCCTGGCATTCACCGGCATGAAGTCGGTGATCTGGGCAACCGAATCGGTGCCGCCGAAGCGGGTCGTCAGGACGTTGGTCTCAGGGAAGTAGATCTGCCTGCGGTCATGCGCGTCGTCGGAAGTGATCGAGAAGCTCCCGCCCTTCTCGTCGTCCAGGATGGCGGAGAAGATGGCGGGTGAGTCGAACGCGGGCAGGCAGAGCCAGTCGATCGCGCCGTCTCGTCCGACGAGCGCGGCCGAATGCATGTTGCCGATCAGGCCGTACTCTTCCAGTCGCTTGTAAGCCATATCGAGTTCAGGGTCGTACTGTTCGACCGCGGTTCCAATCAGGTAACGGCCAGTTCGACTGCGTGCCGACGCCACAACGTTTTACGGGAGCGAAGTTTGGCCTGTGCCGGGACGGTGCTCAATACCGGTACCGTGAGTTTCGGCAAGTTGGCTGTGCTCTTCCACCCGTGTGGTAGGCTCAGGGCCTCCAGGATCGATCGCGTTCTGCGTTGCGCACGGCACATGGCTCGAACTTCCAGGGCTCTCCGTTGTCCAGAGTAATTCTCGTCTCGAACCGACTGCCCGTGACCATCTCGCGCGTCCGCAGCGGCAACGGCCAGAGACTGAACATGTCGTCCGGCGGGCTCGTCACCGGCCTTGCTCCGCTGCATGCGAGGGGCGACGGGTTGTGGGTCGGGCATCCCGGTGAGCAGCCGAACGAGGAGACGCTCAAGGAGCTCGAGAAGCAGCGTCTCGTGCCTGTCGAGGTGCCGACGCGTGAGTTCCGCAACTACTACGAGGGCTACTCGAACAGCGCGCTTTGGCCGCTGTTTCACTACTTTTTCGAGCGGTGCGAGTTCGACCCTGCGCAGTTCGAGGCGTATCGCAGCGTCAACGAGCGCTTCGCAGACGCGGTCGCGGAGCTGGCGAAGCCGGACGACCTGATCTGGCTGCACGATTACCAGCTGATGCTGTTGCCGGAGATGCTGCGTCAGCGGGTGCCCGGCGTCCGGATCGGTTTCTTCCTGCACATTCCGTTCCCATCGTCAGAGACGTTCCGTGTGCTGCCGCAGAGGACGCAGATCCTGCGCGGGCTGCTGGGCGCCGACCTGATTGGCGTCCACACCTACGAGTACGCGGAGAACCTGCAGCGCAGCTTCCGCAGGCTGCTCGGCATCGAGACGGTGCGCGGCCAACTACGCTACTCGGGCCGCAACGTGCGGATACAGGCGCTTCCGATCGGAATAGACACGGACGAGCTGCGTGAGGCTGCGTTCTCGAAAGAGGCGGACCGGTACCTGGTCGAACTGAAACGACGGATCGGTGACCGGCAGGTTGTGCTCGGAATCGACAGGCTCGACTACACGAAGGGTCTTCCGCTGAAGCTGCAGGCCTGGCGCAGGCTGCTTGCGAGCTCCCAGAGGTGGCGACGCAGGGCGGTGCTGATCCAGCTGGCGGTTCCTTCCCGCGAGAACATCGAGAGCTATCACCAGCAGAAGGACGAGGTCGAGAGGCTCGTCGGCGAGATCAACGGCCTGTATGGCTCGCCCGGCCAGGTTCCGATCCAGTACATGTACCAGTCGGTCTCGAAGGCGGAGCTCGGAGCGCTCTACAGGCTTGCGGATGTGGCGTTCGTCTCGCCCATCCGAGACGGCCTGAACCTGGTTGCGAAGGAGTACGTGGCGTGTCGCGATGACGGCGGCGGCGTGCTGGTGCTGAGCGAGTTCGCTGGCGCGGCTTCGGAGCTGGGTGAATCGCTGCGCATCAACCCTTGGGACATCGAGGGCACGGCGTCGCAGATCGAGCGGGCGATCGAGATGGACTACGGCGAGCGGCAGGAGCGCATGCGCCCGATGTTCCACCGCGTGGTGCAGAACGACGTGCACCGCTGGGTGGAACGCTTCATGTCTTCCCTGACGGAGCCCGAGGTGGAAGAGGTGCAATTCCCGCCGTCGCTCCAGTCGCAGGTGCTGGCCGAAACGCTCGCCCCGCAACTTGCGACGGCCGAGAAGGCTCTGTTGATGCTCGACTACGACGGCTCGCTACGGGAGTTCACCGAGAGGTACGAGGACGCAGTACCCACCGACGAGATCCTGGAGATCCTGAGCGCTCTCGGTGACCTGGAAGGCGTCACGGCGTATATCAACTCGGGCCGGGACCGCAACACGCTGACCGAGTGGTTCAGTGATGTGCCGATCTCGCTGATCGCCGAGCATGGCCTGTGGATCAGGGAGGCTGGAGACATCGAGTGGAGGCGGATGGGCCCGCCGCCAGACCTTCGCTGGAAGGAGATAGTGCGACCGGTTCTCGCCGACTACTCGAACCGCACACCGGGGGCGAGGATCGAGGAGAAGTCGTCCGCTCTGGTCTGGCACTACAGGGAGGCGGATGACGCCCTTGGAGAGTGGCAGGCGCTGGAGCTGATGTCGGTGCTCGAAGACATGCTGTCCGGCTCGCCAGTCGAGATCCTGAGCGGCGCACGCGTTATCGAGATCAGGCAGCAGGGAGTCGACAAGGGCCGTGCGTTCGAGTTTGTCAACGATTCTCAGGGGCCGTTCGACTTCATCCTGGCCACCGGCGACGACCGTACGGACGAGGACATATTTGCCCGCATGCCGGAAGGCGCTTATTCGGTGAAGATCGGCGGCGGCCAGAGTGCCGCTCGCGCCGCTGTCGGTTCGCCCGGCTCGCTACGCAGGCTGCTGAGGTCGCTCATCGATGTCCGTCGCGGCGTCGATCAGAACGGCGCGAAGCCTGCATAGCTCTCATTGGAGACCTGCTTGAAGATCACAAACGTCACACCACACGTAACGATGCCGCTCGGCGGCCAGCCCTGGCTATTCGTCGAAGTCGAGACCGACGAAGGGATCACCGGCGTCGGCGAGTGCTCCGACTACCGGTCGACCGGCCTTCTCTACCGCGGCATCGAGTGGATCAAGCGGGAGGTCGTTGGCGAGGACGCCCGCAACATCGAGAACATCTGGCAGACGATCTTCCACACCTTCGATGACCTGAACGGCCGCGGCTTCGTATCGCACCTCATCAGCGGAATCGACATCGCGCTGTGGGACATCAAGGGCAAGGCGCTGGGCGAGCCGATCTACCAGCTACTCGGCGGACCTGTGCGGGAGCGTGTTCCGCTTTACACGCATGTGCAGGACTGGAACTCGGACGCCGGTGGGCCGGACGTAGCGGCAAAGGCGGCGCTGGCAACCAAAGAAGCCGGCTTCCAAGCCATCAAGACTGACCCGTTTCCTACACAGGAAGGCCCTGATGCCGGTTTTTCAGGACCGGCAGAGGTGGAACGCCTGACTCCAGAGAACATCCGTAAATCGGTCGAGTGGATGGACGCCATCCGCGGCGCGGTCGGGCCGGACTACGAGCTGATGGTGGACGCGCATGCCCGCTTCGATGTGGCGTCGGCGATCGAGGCGGCGCGGGCGCTGGAGCACATCAACCTGACATGGCTTGAGGAGCCGATTCACGTCGAGAACCACAACGCGTTGCGGCAGGTCAGGGAGAACGTGCGCGTCCCGCTCTGCATCGGCGAGCGCCACTTCACTCGCTGGGACTACACCGAGATCCTGAACAGCCGGCTGGTCGACTACATCATGCCGGACGTCGCATGGTGCGGAGGCATCAGCGAGCTGCGGCGCATCGCGGCGATGGCCGAGGCGCAGCACATACGCATATCTCCGCACGACGCGCTCGGCCCGGTAGCGATCGCCGCCGGCTTCCAGGTCTGCATGACGACGCCGAATCTCTACCGGCAGGAGTGCGTGCACACCTGGTTCGACGTGTTCGAGAAGCTCATTGACCCGATGTTCGATGTGCGTGACGGCTCGATCTATCCGAGCGACAGGCCCGGCCTGGGGATCGAGCTAGACATGGATGCGGTGGAACGTTACCGCGTCGATCCGGACACTCGCGAGTTCTTGAACATCGACGCCGCCGACGAGACCGCCACCGATAGGTGGATCCAGTAGCCGCAGCCGGATCCTGCTCGCGGTGAATCGACTCGCGAATCCGCGCGCCGGGACCATCCTCGACTCCCGCCGAAAACTCCGTTCTGTTACGCCGAATTACCGGTGGAGTCGGCTCGCGCGCCCGTCCGTAACAGCAGCGTAAGACTCCTGACAACTTCCTCAAGATTTATGGACGGAGCCTGAAGATTCTGCCTCTAGCTTGGTGTGCAGGGCGGCAGGGGCCGCAGCACTGAAAGGCAGCAGAGGGACGAACTCCCAGATTCGTAACGAGGCAGAGATGAAGAAGAAGATTCTTGTTGGAGCGGCCGTTGGCACGGCCGGACTTGTGGCGCTGACAGGCGCAACGTTCGCACAGAGCGAGGGCGACGCACCCGGCAGCGGCGTGCGAGACCGTGTCGCCGAGATCCTCGGCATTGCGCCGGAAGAGCTGGAAGATGCGGTTCAGCAGGCTCGTGAGGAGCACCGCGAAGAGCAGCTCGCCGAGAGGCTGGCGACGGCCGTCGAGGAAGGCGTGATCACGCAGGAAGAGGCGGACGCCATCTCCAGCTGGCTCGACGACATGCCCGAGGCGCTGGAAGGCGTCGGCAACGGCAAGCGCGGCGCCGGCGTCGCGATGGGCGCTGTGCAGTCCGACGAACGTATCACCGCTCTTGTCGAGAGGCTGGTCGATTCGGAGAAGATCGATGAGGAGGACGCCGACGAGGTGGCGGATTGGCTGAGCGGCGCTCCGGCCGAGGCGCTGGCGAAGCTCGCCGAGAGCAAGGACCAGGACCGCCCGCGTCACCGTGGCGGTTTCCACGGGCGCATGTTCGGCGAGGGTCCCGGCGGCAGGCTGTTCGAGGGCCGCTTCGAGATCCGGCCTTACACACCGCCGTCTGAACTGGACGAGGTTGAGCCTGCCATCGAGACATCGGTTGCGGTCGGTGAGATCGCCTGAGACCGTATCGAGCGGGCGCCCGAAAACTGAATAGCGAGCAAACAACCCAAATCAACGATGGCCTGCGGAGCGACGAGCCCGCAGGCCATCTGCGGTCACGAGAACTTGTGATTAATCTTGACCCTGTGAAGCGCGATCACTTAGATTGAGAAGGCGGGCGATGTTGCCCGCATCCAGCCGGAGAGAGGAGGACGATCGCTATGAATGTGATTGTGTCGACCTCTGTTCAACGCGCCTCTGCGCATCTCAACTCTCCGGCGCATCCGCCTGCCAGCGCGAGCAGCTAGTACCGCTCGCCGCACGTGATGCTCCGGACCTGGAGCATCACATTGCACCAATCTGAAAGTTCGAATTTTTCTTCCGACGCGGATGCGGGTGCTGACGCGCCCGGCGCGGAACCAGACGTCGACGCGCCGGTTTCGCTGGCGGACATCGGCTGGAACGAGCTACGTGCCGAGCAGTTCGCGCCTGACGCAGCGGCCGGCTTGAGCCCGGGCCGAGTGGCGCGCGTGGACGGCAGATCAGTCCTGCTGATCACTGAGTCCGGCACGACGCGTGCCGAGGGCTCAACGACGCTCGTACAGGAGTCCGAGACGGCCGACGGGTTGCCCGCCGCCGGCGACTGGGTGGGATTCAGACCTCGACCGTCGCACGACACGGACGTGATCGAGGCGATCCTGCCGCGGAGTTCGCGGCTGGTGCGGCCGCGCATCGACCGCTCCAGCTTCAGGAGGGCCGAGGCGGTCGGCCTGCAGGTCGTTGCCGCCAACCTCGATACCGCGTTCGTGGTCCATGCCGCGAACAACGTGAACCCGCGGCGGCTCGAGCGCGAGGCGGCGCAGGTCGCTTCCAGCGGCGCCGATGTGGTGATCGTGCTGAACAAGGCCGATCTCGTCGAGGACGTCACTGATCTGGTCGAAGACGCCCGGATGTCGGTCCCCTTCATCCCGATCCACTCCGTCAGCGGCGCCACCGGCGAAGGCGTCGACGCGCTGGCCGAGTACGCGCGGCCAGATCGAACGGTGGCGTTTATCGGCGCTTCCGGTGTCGGCAAGTCGACGCTGACGAACCGGCTGCTGGGCCAGGAGGTGATGGAGACAGGCGAGGTGCGGGAGGACGATCAGCGTGGACGGCACACGACTACTGCGCGGCACCTGATTCCGATTCCCGGTGGCGGCGCGCTGATCGACACTCCGGGCATTCGTTCGCTTGGGCTGACGGGCGCGGACGAGGGCGTTGCGGCGGTGTTCGATGACATCACTGAACTGGCGGCGAACTGTCGTTTCAATGACTGTTCGCACTCTGGCGAGCCGGGTTGCGCGGTGATGGAGGCGATCTTCCAGGGCGAGATGAGCGAGGATCGGCTCGGATCGTTCAGGAAGCTGACGCGCGAGCTGGAGTTCATGCAGTCGAAGACGGATGTCCGCCTGCGGCACGCGAAGAGGGACATGCTGAAGGCCAGGACGAAACGAGGCCGCCAGATGATGAGGGCGCGCAAGAAGTTTGGGAGGTCAGGGTGACAGGCCCTCCCTCCCAGCTTGGGAGGGAGTTAGAGGGAGGGCCGTTGGTGACGCCACCCTTCGACAAGCTCAGGATGGCAACGTGCCGCCTCAGGCGTCACTGCGCGCGATCAGGCGCAGTCGTTCTCGGGCGCGCCCGCACGAAACGGTCAGATCTCTCCCTTTGGTCGAGATGACAACGTTCTTCCTCCCGGGCTGGACAGGCCGTGTCCCTACTGACCGGGTACGTACTCTGTGTCTGGCTCGAACGGGTACAGCGGGCGTCGGCGACGGTGGTAGGTGAAGTACGACATGTCCGCCGTCGTCACACCCGGCGTGTTCACCAGGATCACCTCGCCTGCGATCGGCTGATACGCGGGCCTCGGTGACACAACACCCTTCGCCACCACAACCTGGTAGTGCTCCGGAAAGATCCCCGCCGCGTACATGCCGTAGCGTGACGTGTTGCCGGTCCGCTTGGTCGTCAGGAACAGCGTGTGGCCGTCGGTCGTGTCCAGCCGGGCGGAAACTCCGGCGTCGTAGAACCGGTAGCCGCCGTGCGTCGCCCCGAAATCCTCCCAATCGCCGTCGATGATCGCCCTCACCGTTCCGGTCACTCGCACTGGCTCGCCGTGCATGTCATCGGTCTTGGCGCCGACGTCCAGCGTCACCTCGGCGCCGACGCCAGCGGCCACGCACGCCTCCACCGACTCCGGGTCGTAGAGCGACTGCAGCAGCGAGCGCACACCCATCTTCTGCGCCTCGGCAAGGATGAAGGTCGAGTCCGCCGAAGAGCCGCCGCCGATGTTGTCGCCGACGTCCATCAGCACGATCGGACCGTTCTTAGG
>JANQEF010000037.1 GCA_028278465.1 Dehalococcoidia bacterium
TCGACGGCGTCCGCGAACCGCCGTAGTGAGCCGCTCCACATCGAATCCAGGTACTCACGGAGAGCGTTCAGCCCTTCGTCCTGCAGCCGGTAGATGCGACGTGTTCCGTCTGGCTCGTCTGCGACCAGCCCTGCGTTCTTGAGCAGCTTTAGGTGGCGAGACACGGCCGGTCGGCTGATCGGTAACTGATCTGCGATAACACGCACCGGCGCAGGGGCGTTGTGGAGGATCTCGATGATCTGCCTGCGGTGCGAGTCGCCGAGCGCGTCGAGTACCTGTGATGCGGTGGCGTTCAACGTTGTCTCCCGGGGTCAGGCGGCCACTTTAGCAACGGCGCTAGGCGACGACGGAGGTGTCGACCTCGGTGATCTTTAGCGCCTCCGGCCCCGTGGAGCATGCGGCGCTCAACTCCTTGCCGAACTTCGGGAACTCGGGCAGAGCCTGGAACGCCTTAAATGCAGCGTCGTCCTCGAACCATGCGAGATGGACGAATGACTTGCCGTCCGGCTTAGCGAGCGAACGGTAGCTGTAGCGGCTCGTGTTCTGCGCACGCAGGGCAGTGAAGAACTTGTCCCTCGCGCTCTTCGCCTGCTCGTCGGCGCCGTCTCTGACCGTGTACTGGATGATGTATTCGATCGGCATAGTGGACTCCGTGTCGTTGAAGGTATTGGTAACTACAGAGTTACGGTAACACAGAAATTACCGATGGCAACACCGATCTACTAGCCGCTCTCCTGAGTGGTCCACGCCGAAAACTCAAGCCAAAAGAAAAGGCCGGAGGGATCAACCTCCGGCCTTTTCAGTTCGCTTATTTCGAGGCAGAGCTAGTCGTCTGAGCCGGTCTCGACAGGCTCCTCGGTGGACATCCCGGGGACGCTGCCGCCGGAATCGTCAACCCTCGTTGCGCCCATCAGCTCCTCGGTCGCCTGCTCAATGGCGCTCTCGTCGACCGCAGGGGTCTCTGCGCCCTCGGCAGGCGCAGCGCCCTCAGCGGGCACTCCACCCGCAGCCTCGGCCTGCACCATCTCCGGCAGCTCGCCACCGATGGCGGCAAGAGCCTCCTCGAATGTCGGAGGCGCCTGCGTAAAGCCGGTCAGGCGGCCGTCCTGGCGTTCCTCGTCGAGGTCGATGCCCAGCCTCTCTCGTCCCGCCTCGGTCTGGTCCAGGCGAGCCGGGATCAGGCGGCCGATGATGACGTTCTCCTTGAGGCCGTTCAGGTAGTCGACGCTGCCGTTGACCGCCGCCTCGGTTAGCACCCTCGCCGTCTCCTGGAAGGATGCGGCGGAGAGGAAGCTGTCCGTGTTGAGCGAAGCCCTCGTGACACCCAGCAGGACCGGGCTTGCCGTTGCCGGCTCACCGCCCTCTGCAAGGATCATGTTGTTCATGCGCTCGTACTCGACGCGGTCGATCAGCTCACCGGGCAGAAGCTCGGTGTCGCCTGGCGACTCGACCCTGACCTTGCGCAGCATCTGCCGCACGATCAGTTCTATGTGCTTGTCGTGTATGCGCACACCTTGCGACCGGTACACGTTCTGCACCTCGTCGATCAGGTAGCGTTGCACAGCGGCCTGGCCCTTGATGCGCAGGATGTCCTGCGGGTTGAGCGGGCCGGCAGTGAGCTGGGTTCCGGGCTCGATCTCCTCGCCGTCCGCCACCTGCAGCTCGGAAGCGGCAGGAATGACGTACTCGCGCTCGTCGATCTCCTCCCACGTGATGGTGAGGACACCGCCCGAGACCTTCACCGAACCGGCTACCGGCGCAGTGATCTCCTCGGGGAACGCCAGTTCGACGCCTTCGCGCTTGGCAGCAGCCGCAGCGGTGCGTGTGACGCCGAGCACAGGCTGTCCTGCATCGACCCAGTCGCCCGTCTTCACGAGCTGCCTGTGCGAGTCAGGGATGTCGATCTGCTCCCTGAACTCTTCCTTGTTGATGACCTTCACGAACCGGCCTTCCGGCGTGTGCATCACCTCGACGGTCCCGCCGATCTCGGACATGATGGCGACACCACGTGGCGAGCGAGCTTCGAAAAGCTCGACAACACGTGGCAGACCGCTCGTGATGTCCTGTCCTGCGATACCTCCCATGTGGAAGGTACGCATGGTGAGCTGTGTCCCCGGCTCACCGATCGACTGCGCCGCCATGATTCCCACGGCCTCGCCGGGGATCGTTATCTCGTTGTTCGCCAGCGACGCCCCGTAGCACTTCTGCGGGATGCCGCGGAAGGAGAACGAGCTGAGCGGCGACAGGATGTATGCCTCCTTGACGCCGGCCTTTTCGATCTCTTCTGCGAGCTCGGCGCTGATCAGCGTTTCCTTGTCGGCCATCACCTCACCCGTCTCCGGGTTGACGATCGGCTGCGCAGGGAACCTGCCGACGATGCGCTCGCTGATGCGCGGCTGGTCGCTGCTGGGCTCCGAGTCGACCACGAGCAAGCCCTGGGCCGTCGGGTCCTCGTCGTTCGTGATGATCACGTCCTGCGCGACGTCGGCCAGCCTTCTTGTCAGGTAGCCGGAGTCAGCCGTCCTCAGCGCCGTGTCTGCCAGACCCTTGCGGGCTCCGTGCGTGGAGATGAAGTACTCCATGACGGACAGGCCTTCCGCGAAGCTGGAGCGAATCGGCAGCTCGATGATGCGGCCCTTCGGGTCTGACATCAGTCCGCGCATGCCGGCCATCTGCTTGATCTGCGCCAGGTTTCCCTTCGCGCCGGAGTCGGACATCGTGTAGTTGCCGCCGTAGTTCGGGAGGTTGTCCCGCACTGCGTTCGTCATCTTCTCGTTGACGTCCGACCAGATCTCGATCGACGCCTCGTACTTCTCCTGCTCCGTGATCATGCCCTGCATGTACTGCTCGTCCAGGCGGTTGATCTTCTGATCGGCAGCGGCAAGCAGCGGCTGCTTCTGCGGCGGAGTCAGGATGTCTTTGATGGCGATGGTGGTACCGGATTGCGTCGCGTACCGGAAGCCGAGGTTCTTGATGTTGTCGAGCGTCTGCGCCGTGGCCTCGCGGCCGTACAGGTCGTAAGACTCGGCAACGATGTCCTCGATCTCGCCTCTCGCGAACAGGTGGTTCCGGAACGTCATGCCCTCCGGAAGCGCCTCGTTGAAGATCACGCGTCCAACGGTGGTCTTGACGATGTCGCCCTCGTTGGTGCGGACCATCACCGGCTCACGCAGCAGCACCTGCCCAACGTCGTGGGCCAGCTTGGCGTCCTGGAAGTTGGCGTAGGACCGCAGCGACGGCTTCTCATCGCCGTCACCCGAGTCGTCCGCAGGCACTTCCTCTTCTTCGTCCATGCCGGTCAGGTAGTAGATGCCGAGCACCATGTCCAGCGTCGGCGCCACGATCGGCTCTCCCGACCTCGGCGCGAGCATGTTGTTGGTGCTGAGCATGAGGCGCTGTGCCTCGATGACCGCTTCTCTCGAAAGCGGCACGTGCACAGCCATCTGGTCACCATCGAAGTCGGCGTTGAAGGCCGTACAGACCAGCGGGTGAAGCTGGATGGCGCTGCCCTCGACGATCACCGGCTGGAAGGCCTGGATGCCGAGGCGGTGCAGCGTTGGCGCACGGTTCAGCATGACCGGGTGGTTCTGGATCACCTCTTCGAGGATGTCCCAGATCTCCGGGCGTGCTCGCTCGGCCATTCGCTTCGCGCTCTTGATGTTGTGGGCGTAGCCCTTAACGACGAGAGCGTTCATGACGAACGGCTTGAACAGCTCGAGCGCCATCTTCTTCGGCAGTCCGCACTCGTGGAGGCTGAGCGTAGGACCGGAGATGATGACTGAGCGGCCCGAGTAGTCGACGCGCTTACCAAGCAGGTTCTGGCGGAACCTTCCCTGCTTACCTCGCAGGAGGTCGGTCAGGCTCTTCAGCTTGTGGTTGTGGCTGCCCTGGATGGCGCGGCCGCGACGCCCGTTGTCGATCAGCGCGTCCACAGATTCCTGCAGCATGCGCTTCTCGTTGCGGATGATGATGTCCGGCGCCTGCAGGCTGATCAGGTGCTTGAGCCGGTTGTTCCGGTTGATCACGCGGCGGTACAGGTCGTTCAGGTCGCTGGTGGCGAAGCGGCCGCCATCGAGCTGCACCATCGGGTGAAGTTCAGGCGGCAGCACCGGCAGGACGGTCAGGACCATCCACTCCGGCTTGTTGCCGCTCTTCCTGAACGCCTCGATGACACGCAGTCGCTTGATCGCCTTCTTGCGGCGCTGTCCAGATGTGTCACGCACCTGCGTCTGCAGGTCGTTCCGCACCTCGTCGAGGTCCATCTCCTTGAGGATCTCGAGCACAGACTCGGCGCCCATGCCGGCCTTGAACACCTCGCCAAAGCGGTCACGCAGCTCTCGGTAGCGAGCCTCGGTCAGGAGCTCCATCGGGACGATGCTCTCAAGCTCGTCCATACGCTCCTTGATGTCGGCGTTCAGCTTCTCTTTGCGCTGCTCGAATACGAAGCGCACGCGATCCTCGTCGGTCGGCTCTTCGGGAGTGTCCTCACCCTTCTCTGCCGACGGCTGCGCGGACTTTGCGATCTCGGCTTCGTCCTCTTCCAACGCCTTGAGGAAGTCGGCCACCTGCTTGTTCTCAATGACGGCGCTCAGCTCTTCGCCGAGTCGAGCGGTCTCGGTCTCGAGATACTGCTCCATGCTCTCGTTTGCGCGCTGCTTCGCCTCTTCGTCGACCGAGATGACGACGTACTGCGCGAAGTAGAGGACGCGCTCAAGGTTCCTGGGTGAGAGGTCGAGGAGCAGGCCGAGCCGCGACGGTGTGCCCTTGGAGAACCAGATGTGGGCGACGGGCGCGGCGAGCTTGATGTGGCCCATGCGCTCACGCCGGACCTTGGAGCGTGCCACCTCGACGCCACAGCGGTCGCAGATGACGCCTTTGTAGCGGATCTTCTTGTACTTACCGCAGTAGCACTCCCAGTCCTTGGTCGGACCGAAGATGCGCTCGCAGAACAGCCCGTCTTTTTCGGGCCGCAGCGTGCGGTAGTTGATCGTCTCAGGCTTCGTAACCTCACCGTACGACCACGCCCGGACCTGCTCCGGCGAGGCGAGTGCGATGCGGATTGCGTTGAAGTCAGCGCCTGACTGTGCCATATGTCTACAGTCCCCTTAGCCGGTCATGCCGTGTGAACGGTCGGCCGGCGTTTAACCCTGGTGCCCGCGGCTGCGGGAGTAGGTAGCCTTGCGGCCAGTTGGTGGGCTGTTTCTCCTTACTGAACTCGTGTCTGTGTCAGTGACGAACTGAGCTGCGAAAGGTCGGTGAAGACGCAACCGCAGCGCTCAGCCCGAGTTAATTACTTCTCTTCTTCTTCGTTTTCTTCGAGATCGACGTCTGATTCGTCTTCGATCTCGTTGTCCGCCAGCGCCTTCAGAGATTCGTCGTCCGGCTCCTCATCCTCGGCGGACTCTGCCTCCTCTTCCTCGTCTTCTTCTGCCTTTGACGCCTTGGTCTCGTCACCTTCGTCGTCGTCCGCGGTCTCTTCCTCGTCGCTCTTTATCTCGACGTCGTCAGAGAGTCCGGAGTCGTCATCATCGTCATCCAGCGGCTCGTCGTCGATTTCGATGTCCAGCGGACCGTCGCCGAAGTCCTCCCAACTGAGCGGGGCTCCGAGCGCAGCGGCGATGCTCTCTTCGCGGCTCGGCTCCTGCGGCACCTGATCGGCGTCCTGGCTGAGCAGCTCTACCGAGAGACCAAGTCCCTGCAGCTCCTTGAGGAGCACGTGGAACGACTCCGGCACGCCGGGCTGGATCACCTCTTCGCCCTTGACGATTGCTTCGTACGTTTTGACGCGTCCAACGACGTCGTCCGACTTGATCGTCAGCATCTCCTGCAGCGTGTAGGCCGCGGAGTACGCTTCGAGCGCCCACACCTCCATCTCACCGAACCTCTGTCCACCGAACTGCGCTTTACCACCGAGCGGCTGCTGGGTGATGAGCGAGTAAGGTCCGGTCGAGCGGGCGTGGATCTTGTCCTCGACGAGGTGGATCAGCTTGAGCATGTACATCGTGCCAACCGTGACCGGCTGGTCGAACGTCTCACCCGTCCTGCCGTCGTAGAGCACCGACTTGCCGAAGACCGGAGCGGAGATCCTCTTCTCCCTCGCCAGTCTCAGCGCCTCGTTGTGCAGCTCAGACGGCTTGAGGTCGTCGACGTCCTGGCCCGCGTAGTCACGCAGCCAGATCCGCAGACACGCCTCACGTGCCACGCCGCGGTTGGTCGGAGCGTCGCTCCACAGGCGCTCACGGTCGTAGCCGCGCTCGCTCAGCCACGCGTCGACGCTGTCCCAGTCGATCTGGCGCTCGTCGATGTCGCGCTGTGCGATTGCGTTCGATTCCTGCACAAACCATGCCCGGGCGAGCTGGTCTTCGATGACCACTTCCTGTGCGCCGTCGAACACAGGCGTCCTGGCGTTGAAGCCAAGCGTGTTGGCTGCGGCACCGAGGTGTGTCTCGAGTAGCTGGCCGAGGTTCATGCGTGATGGCACGCCGATCGGGTTGAGGATGATGTCGAGCGGTGTCCCGTCCGGGAGGAACGGCATGTCCTCACGGGGCAGGATCTTGGCCACGACGCCCTTGTTGCCGTGGCGTCCGGCCATCTTGTCGCCTTGCGTGATCTTGCGGGTGTGGGCAACCCAGACGCGCACCATCTTCATGACGCCAGGAGGCAGCTCGTCGCCGTTCTCCTTGGTCATGACCCGGACGTTGATCACCTTGCCGTGCTGGCCGTGCGGGACCCTGAGTGAAGTGTCCTTAACGTCCCGCGCCTTCTCACCGAAGATCGCCCGTAGCAGCTTCTCCTCGGCGGTAAGCTCGGTCTCGCCCTTCGGCGTGATCTTGCCGACCAGGATGTCGCCGGGTCCGACGTATGCGCCGATCCTGACAACACCCTCGTCGTCGAGGTCTCTCAGGCTCTCCTCACCCACGTTCGGGATGTCACGGGTGATCTCTTCGGGACCGAGCTTGGTCTCGCGAGCCTCGACCTCGTGCTTCTCGATGTGGATCGAGGTGAAGCGGTCGTCCTTGATCAGGTCTTCGTTGATGATGATCGCATCTTCGAAGTTGTAGCCCTCCCAGCTCATGAAGCCGACCGTCAGGTTCTGGCCCAGCGCCAGCTCGCCGAGGTCGGTCGAAGCGCTGTCCGCCAGCGCGTCGCCCCGCTTCACAACCTGGCCCTTCGTAACGATCGGGTGCTGGTTGATGCAGGTGCCCTGGTTCGAGCGGACGAATTTGGTCAGCGGGTGCTCGTGAACGACGCCTTCGTCGTCCATAACCCGGATGTTCGCGGCGTCCGCCGAGACGACGATGCCGTCTACGAGCGAGAGCACTACCTGCCCGCTGTCCATGGCGACGCGGCGCTCCATGCCGGTTCCGACCAGCGGCGCCTGCGACTTGAGCAGCGGTACCGCCTGCCTCTGCATGTTCGAGCCCATCAGCGCCCGGTTGGCGTCATCATGCTCCAGGAACGGGATCAGCGCCGTCGAGACGCTCACGATCTGCATCGGCGAGACGTCCATCAGCTCGACGTTCTCAGGCGATTCGTATGTGAAGCCCTCACCGAGCCGGACCTCGACCTGCGCCGAGGTGATCTGTCCCTTGGCATCGGTCTCAGTCGTCGCCTGTCCGATGATGTGCTCCTCCTCGGCGTCTGCCGAGAGGTACACGATGTCTTCGGGCTTCGACGAGACGTACGGCGTCACCGGCACCTGTGTTGCCTTCAGGCCGTTGATCTGCTCGGCCAGCGGACCGGTGATGCGCTTTCCGGCCTCGGCAACAACCTTGCCAGAGCCGTTCTTGATGTCTTCGAGCGGGATGCGGCCGGCGATGTCGGGATCGTCCGACGAGATCTCCTGCAGCACCTTCCTGTACGGCGTCTCGATGAAGCCGTAGTCGTTGATCCGGGCATATGTCGAAAGCGAGCCGAGCAGGCCGATGTTCGGGCCTTCCGGCGTCTCGATCGGGCAGATGCGGCCGTAGTGCGAGTGGTGAACGTCACGCACGTCGAAGCCGGCACGCTCACGTGACAGTCCGCCGGGGCCAAGCGCGGACAAGCGGCGCTTGTGCGTCAACTCGGCAAGCGGGTTGGTCTGGTCCATGAACTGCGAAAGCTGCGAGCCCCCGAAGAACTCGCGCACAGCGGCGACGACCGGACGGATGTTGATGAGCGCGGCAGGCGTTGTGGCCGCCGGGTCCATCTGCG
The DNA here is from genome assembly GCA_028278465.1 of Dehalococcoidia bacterium. GTDB lineage: Bacteria > Chloroflexota > Dehalococcoidia > Lucifugimonadales > Lucifugimonadaceae > JAJCYX01. Next base: position 8,194 of record JANQEF010000037.1, read on the forward strand.
TAGTCATCCGCTCCTTCACGACACGCTCCATACGGAGCAGGCCGACGCGGAGCTGGTTTTGGATCAGCTCGCCGACGGCACGCACACGGCGGTTGCCGAGGTGGTCGATGTCATCGGGCTGAGCGGCGCCGTTGTTGATCTTGATCATCCGCTTGATCAGCTCGATGATGTCTTCCTTGGTCAGCGTCCGCGTCTCCTGCGGAATGTCGATGCCGAGGCGGCGGTTCAGCTTGTAGCGGCCGACCTTGCCCAGGTCGTACTTGCGCTCGTTGAAGAAGAGACCCTCGATCAGCGTCTTGGCGTTCTCGATGCTCGGCGGCTCACCGGGGCGAAGCCTGCGGTAGAACTCCAGCAGAGCCTCGTCCTTGGTTGTGACCGCAGAGTCGCGGGCGAGCGTCGCCTCGATGAACTTACGCTCGCTGTCGTTGTCGACGTCCTTGAAGAGCTCGATGATCTCCTCGTCGGTCTCCCAGCCGAGAGCCCGCAGGAAGGTGGTGATCGGCGCCTTGCGCTTGCGGTCCACCTTCACGCTCAACAGGTCGCGGTTGCTGGTCTCGAGTTCGACCCATGCGCCGCGGTAGGGGATCAGCTTGGCGGAACAGAGAGCACGACCCGATGTCGGGTCAGCGTCCGATGTGAAATACGCGCCGGGTGAGCGGACGAGCTGTGACACGACGACGCGCTCGGCGCCGTTGATCACGAAGGTGCCGTTCGGCGTCATCATCGGCACATCGCCGAAGAACAGCACCTGCTCCTTGACCTCGCCGGTCGCCTTGATGACGAGCTGCACCGTCACGTAGAGCGGCGCGGAGTAGGTGATCTCCCGCTGCCTGCACTCGCGTTCGGTGAACTTCGGCTCACGGATCTCGTGGTCGAGGAACTTCAGCTCGAACCTGCCGCCTGAGAAGTCCTCGATCGGCGAGATTTCAGCGAAAAGGTCGCTGAGACCTTCTGTCTTTAGCGATTCGAACGAGTTGATCTGAACCTGTACCAGGTTCGGCACATCGACGACCGTTCGGAGCGAGTTGAAAGACTTGGCTTCCTTCGGTTCAAAGATGTGAGATCGCGATTCGGCGAGAACCATGCTCTACTCCACTTCCAGAGCTGTGATGCCGGGGCGCCAGATGGCGCGTCGAGAAAGTACGACCTGCTGGAACGCGCAAAACACCCCGCCCGCTGATGCCTCTTCTTCAGCGGAACAGGGGTGAGTCAGGTGAGATTAAATTGGGAACCAGTGCTTGAGCTGCAGAGGTGGACACTCCTCGACAAACAATCAGTCTACTGCTACTCAAACTGAGAGTCAATGAGATTACTAGGAGTTTTCACGTAGTTGCTGTTCATATTGCGACGACCCCTCCCGCTGGAACTGCTGGATGTCACCGGGCCACGTAGATTTGATGTACGCAAGGATGCTTAAGATTTCGTCGTCCGAGAGGGCGCCACGAAAGGCAGGCATCGTCGTCGCCAGCGGAGGCCGGTCCAGCACCCATTCGAACAGCAGCCGGTCTGCGTGATGCCATGTGTGGCCTGCCTCATCGTGCGGAGGCGCCGTTGGCACAGGTGGTCGCGACACACCGGGGACGCCGTGGCACGAGGCGCAATTGGCGGCATACAGCGGAGCTCCCGCTTCGACCCTGGCTTCAGTCACAGCTATCGGAAAGCGACCCGTAGCTGCATCGCCGCCCGATCCGTCGTTCGAGCAGGAGAGGATCGCGAGTATCGAGACGGCACAGATGAAAACGCCCACCGCAGGGCGCCAGCGCATACTTTGCAATTCGATCAAGTTCGTCCCTCTTGAGTGACCAGAAATTCCGCATGTTCCGCTGTCAGCGACCCATACCCCCCGGGAGGGGGTTATAATCCTATCATCGCCACAGGCGCGGTGGCGAAAGAAAGTGCAGGTGAACGAAGTGCTTGGGGACACTAAGAGCGAGGCCCTTAAGCGGGTCAACTACATAGACGGGCACCTGGAAGGCGTCCGCAAAATGATCGATGAAGACCGCTACTGCGTCGATGTGATCCGCCAGACGTACGCTATACGGCGGGCGCTGCAGAAGCTCGAAGGCGTTCTAATCGACGGCCACCTGAGGTCGTGCGTGCCCGAGGCGTACCGGGAAGGCCGCGACGACCAGATGTTGGATGAGCTGAAAGACCTTTTCGAGATCGCGGAGCGATAGGGACGACGCGATGACCACTCTTCACGAGCATGAGCATCACGGTTCGACAAAGGAAGCTGGCGCTGCAGGCGCGGCTGATTCCGGCGCAGAGCTTTCGATACCTGTAATTGGAATGACCTGCGCGTCCTGCGTGGCGCATGTCGGCGACGCGTTGCGGTCGGTCGACGGCGTCGAAGCGGCAGACGTAAACCTCGCCACAGAGTCGGCGACCGTGAAGCCCGCGCCATCGGGCGATGCTTCCGCTTCTGATCTGGTGGACGCGGTGCGCGACGCGGGCTACGGCGTCTCAACCAGCACAGAGCGCATTCACATTGGCGGAATGACCTGCGCTTCCTGCGTGGGCCACGTTGGGGCCGCTCTGGACGCGCTGCCCGGCGTGATACGCGCCGACGTCAACCTGGCGGCGGATGTCGCCGAGGTCGAGTTCATCAGTGGTTCGCTGTCGCGCCGGGACCTGCGAGATGCGGTTTCGGGCGCCGGCTACGAAGTCGTCTCGTTCCAAGGCGACCGCAGCGCAGAGTCTGAGTTTGAAGAGGCTAAGAAACGTCGCAAGGCCGATCTTGATGACTTGAAGCGGCGTGTGATCCTCAGCCTGTCCGTCGCCGTTTTCATCATGGCCGCGATGCAGTACTCGTCGGTAGCGGCGTTCGAAGACATCTCGCCAACCGCGGCGAACTACCTGTTCCTGGCGATCGCCACGCCCGTCCAGTTCTGGGCCGGAGCGCGCTTCTACCGTGGCGCGTGGGGCGCGCTGAAGCACCGCACCTCGAACATGAACACGCTGGTGGCGATCGGGACGTCCACGGCGTTTGTCTACTCGGCAGCGGCGACTTTCTTCCGTCCCTTGTTCGAGGACTCTGTGGTTTTCGAGGCGGGCGGGATCAGCGGCCACGCCACCGGCACGTACTTCGATGTTTCAGCCTCGATCATCGGTCTCATACTGCTCGGCCGGTGGCTTGAGGCGCGAGCGAGAGGCCGCACGTCCGACGCCATCCGCAGGCTGATCGGACTTGCTCCGAACGTGGCGATGATCGAGCGTGACGGTCGCGGAGTCGAGGTGCCGGTCGAGGAGATCGTTGTCGGCGACCGCATCATCCTTCGGCCCGGCGAGCGGGTTCCGGTGGACGGTGTGATCGTTGATGGCGCAGGCGATATCGACGAATCGATGCTCACGGGCGAAAGCGTGCCCGTTGAGAAGTCGGTCGGCGACTCTGTGTTCGCAGGCACGGTGAACGGCAGCGGTGGGCTCAGGTTCACTGCGACGCGAGTAGGCCGCGACACCGCGCTGGCGCAGATCGTGCGGATGGTGGAGCGAGCGCAGGCGTCAAGGGCGCCGGTCGAGCGGCTAGTAGACCGCGTTACCGCCGTCTTCGTGCCCGCCGTCCTGGGTGTGGCGCTGGTCACCTTCCTGGTCTGGATCTTCCTTGCGCCTGACCCCGCGTTCGTGAATGCGCTGCTGTTGACCGTGGCAGTCCTGGTCATCGCATGCCCGTGTGCGCTCGGCCTCGCCACGCCCACCGCGATCATGGTTGGCATGGGCCGCGGCGCCGGTCGTGGCCTGCTGATCCGCAACGCCGAGGTACTGGAGACAGCACAGCGCGTCGACACAGTCGTGTTCGACAAGACGGGCACGCTCACCGAAGGCAAGCCGAGCGTTTCCACGGTGATCCCGCACGGTGTAAGCGAAGAGGAACTGCTTTCGCTGGCGGCGACCGTTGAGTCTGGCTCGGAGCATCCGGTCGGTGCCGCGGTGGTGGAATTCGCTGACTTGCAGGGAGTTGCGATCGGGCAGGTTAGCGACTTCATGGCGACTGCGGGCCGCGGCGTTGAGGGATCGGTCGACGGACAGACGGTGCTGGTCGGAAGCCCGGCCATGCTGCAGGAGCGCGGCGTAGATACCGCGTCGCTCGCCGGAGATCTGCAGGACCTGGCCGGACGCGGAGAGACCGTCCTGGCTATCGCGAAAGACGGCAGCGCCATCGGGTTGATCGGCGTCGCAGACACGCTGCGCGACACCTCTGCCCGGGCCATCGCCACCCTCAGGTCGATGGGCATCCGAACAGTCATGCTGACTGGAGATAACCGGGCGGCAGCCAGCACTGTCGCAGACCGTATCGGCATCGACGAGGTGATCGCCGAGGTGCTGCCCGGCGACAAGGCCGACAAGATCGCCGAGCTGCAGGCCGACGGCTCGGTGGTCGCGATGGTCGGCGACGGGATCAACGATGCTCCGGCGCTGGCACTCGCCAGCGTGGGCATCGCGGTCGGTCGCGGCACCGATATCGCAATCGAGTCGGCCGATATCACGCTGACCGGCAGCGACCCGCAGGGCGTTGCGGAGGCGATCACGCTCAGCCGCGCGACGATGCGCACCGTCAGGCAGAACCTGTTCTGGGCGTTCTTCTACAACGTGGCGCTGATCCCGGTGGCGGCCGGGGCGCTGCACCCGCTGTTCCTTGATGCCGACGTTCCGGGCTTCCTGCAGCCGATTCTCGGGCAGCACGGCTTCCTGAACCCGATCGCCGCTGCCGCTGCGATGGCGCTCAGCTCTGTGAGCGTCGTGACGAACTCGCTGAGGCTCGGACGCGCCGGAGCGAAGGAGCCGGTAGAGCGTCCGCCAACTTCGCCACGCGCCGAACCCGCCGCGGCGTCGGCATGAAGATAACCCTTCAACACGGCAACACATCGTCGAAAGAGGAAGAGAGACTTTGAAGATCCCGCTGTTCAGCAAGAAAGAAGAGACCGCCGAGGACCCGGTCTGCCACATGCAGGTGAACGTTTCTGACCCGCCCGGCGGGACCGCGGACCACGATGGAGTCACGTACTATTTCTGCGGTCCGGGCTGCAGGGTGGAGTTTCAGAAGGAGCCGGAGGCGTACCTGTCCGGCGAGAAGAGCATGGAGATGTGAGCCTCAAGGCCCGCGCCTCTCGTCCGCTATCAGACGTCAAACTTAGTAGCTGAACACGATCCGCATGGAGAACTGAATGCCGAAGACTGAGCCGAAGCGCGATAAAGCGATCGTCTACACGCACCCGACCTGCGGCTACTGCGACCTCCTCAAGGAGGACCTCGTCAGCAAGGGGATCGAGTACGACGAGATCAACGTGAGCCTCAAGCCAGAGTACTGGGAAGAGGTTGAGAGGCTGTCTGGCGGCGACAAGATCACGCCGGTGATGGTGACCGCTGACGGCGAGGTCGAGATCGGCTACAACGGCATCGGCTGCAACTACGGCTAGTTTGGCCGGGTCGCGATAGCAAGTAGGCGCGATCTCGGTTGACTCAGCGAACCCTGTTTCGTAATCTCAAAAGGTTCCGCAGTTTCAACGGCGGACAATCCGGCGATGGCCCCGTGGTGTAGCGGCCTAACACGCCTCCCTGTCAAGGAGGAGATCGGCAGTTCGAATCTGCTCGGGGTCGCCACCAAACCGCAAATCTGAGCCGCCTTCAAGCAGGGCGGCTTTCTTTTTATCCGGTGGCGTGTTTCGACTGCGAGGTATCCCATGGAGATCGATAGCAAGACCGCAGAGTTCCTGGCCGAGAACCACAAGGCCGTGCTCAGCACCTTCAAGCGAAACGGCCAGGCACAGCTGAGCGTCGTGATGACCGGACTGTTCAGGGGAGCGGTCGGCATCTCGGTCACAGAGACGCGCGCCAAGTACTGGAACCTGAAGCGCGACCAGCGCTGCTCACTGCTGGTGTCGAAGGACAACTGGTGGGGATACGTCGTGCTGGAAGGCACGGCCGAGATCATCGATGCCACGAACACGTCGGACGAAGACAGGCTGGCGGCGTTGCGGGAGCTCTACGAATCGATCACCGGCGGACCACACCCTGACTGGGACGAGTACGACGCCGCCATGCTGAAGGACCGCCGCGCTGTCCTTGTCGTCAACCCCGACCGAATCTACGGCGCGGTTAACGGCTGAAGCCAATCCCCGCCGGTCCCCTGTTGCCATACTCGCCTGCGACGTGTAGAACCCTGCGCAGGAGAACCACATGGCACTTCCGCCGGGCGCCGCGGCCGGTCCAGACGTAAAGAACCACACGCTCCAGGTCGGCGACGTGACGATCACCGCACTCACCGATGGGAGCATCGTTTTCGATCCCCGCACGCTGTTTCCGGAGACGCCGCTCGATGCGTGGGCGCCGTACTACGATCGCTTCCCCGAGTACTTCTCAGGCACGCACTTCCAGAACAACCTCGGCTCGTTCCTCTTCTCGTCCGGCGGCGAGAACGTCCTGGCCGACACCGGGTTTGGACCGCACGGCGACATGCTTGGCTACCCGGCGCCGGGCGAGCTGCTGCAGGACATGCAGCGAAAGGGGATCGCTCCGGGAGACGTCGACACCGTCTTCCTGACACACCTGCACGGCGATCACGTCGGCTGGAACATGCGTGAAGACGAGGACTCGTCGCAGCCGTCGTTCCCGAATGCTCGCTACACAGTGCATGAGCACGACTGGACCCACTTCTCGACAGAAGAGCTGATGGCAGGGCCGCGCGGTGAGGCGATGAGGCGCAGCGTGATGCCTGTCGAGAAGCTCGGGCTCCTCGATCTGATGGACGGCACGACTCAGCTCGCGCCCGGTGTCGAGGCGTACCACACGCCGGGCCATACACCCGGCCACATGAGCCTGCTCATCTCGTCGCAGAACGAGCGTGCGCTGCTGATCGGCGACATCGCAGGCTCGCCGATGCAGGTGACCGAGACCGAGTGGCTGTACACGCCGGACTGGGACGCGGACATGGGCCGGGAGGCGAGGCGGCAGATCATCGAACGGGCGGTCGAGGAGGACGCCACGGTGATCGGCTCGCACCTCAGCTACCCGGGCTGGGGCAGGATCATCACATGGGAAGGCCGCAGATACTGGAAGGCGCTTGGCAAATGACTGCACAGGACCCGTCTGCAGACGAGTACTACGCGATCGACACGAACTCAACCGAGTGGGAGGCAAGCCATAACCCGAAGCTTGGAGTGGACCTCGGCAGGCTGATGCTGCGCAAAGACCCGCGCACTGCGACCGAGATCCGCATGATCAGGTATCCGAAGGGTGTGATGAACCCGGCACACACGCATCCCTGCGGCCACGGCATCTTCGTGCTCGAAGGGACGCTCAAGACCCACCGCGGCGAATACGGCCCCGGCACATGGGTATGGTTCCCGCAGGGCGAAGTGATGGAGCACGGAGCGACGGACGAGGCCGATGTGGTGGGCGTCTTCATCACGGACGGCGCGTTCGAGATCAACTACCGGGACTGAGCTACAGGACCAGAGTCCAATAGAGGAGCAGACAGTGACCAGCAACCAGGCTCGACGAGTTTTCACCGCCGCACGAGTAGCGAACGAAGCGGTCGATGGATGGCTGGAAAACCACGCCGTGGTGACCGAGGGCGAGAAGATAGATTCGATCGTTCCGCAGGGCCAGCTGCCTTCCGATATCACCGACACAGCAGAGGTGTTTGAGCTTGGCGACGTGTCGCTGCTGCCGGGGCTTGTCGATGCCCATTGCCATATGCACTGCTCGGCGACTCTCGACTCGCAGGAGCTTGCGCTGACCGAAGATGTGCCGCGGCTGACGATGCGCGCGGTGACCGCCATGCGCCGAGCGCTGCTGGGCGGCACGACGACGCTGCGCGACCTCGGGGCAAGGAACGAAGTGGCGTTCCCGGTTAGGGAAGCCGTCCGTTCCGGCGCCATTCCGGGTCCCAGGATGCTCGTGGCCGGCACGCCGATAACGATCACCGCCGGGCACTGCTGGTTCTTCGGCACGCAGGCGGACACCACCGAACAGGTCGTGTCAGCGGTGCGCAACCAGGTGAGGCAGGGCGCCGATGTGATCAAGATGATGGCGACCGGCGGCAACTTCACGCCGACAGCCAACCCGCGGCGCCCGCAGTTTTCGGCTGAAACGCTCGCCGCCGCGGTGCAGGAAGCGGAGCGGTCGAACGTGCAGATCGTCGCTCACACGCTTGCCGCACAGGGCGTGCAGAACTGTGTCGAAGCAGGTATCCACCAGCTCATACACGGCCGGTGGTGGAGCCCCGAGCCAAACTCCGGCCTCGACTACAGGCCCGACGTTGTGAAGCGCATGGTCGACCAGGGCCAGTGGCTCGACCCGACGATCGGCCACGCGTTGCTCGGCGAGGAGGCTCGGAGTGAGCAGGGCCTGCCCGGCCCGCCGGTTCACTGGACCGTGGGCACCAGCGGAGTTGGGAACACGGAGCACGTGGAGACGGTGAAGCTAATGGACGAGGCAGGCGTGCGGTTCACGGCGGGGCTGGACATGGGCATGGTCCACGCAGTGCACGACCTGACGGGCGCAAACGCATGGGCATTCGTCGAGTGGCTCGGCTGGTCGAACTGGCGAGCGATCCACACCGCAACTGCGGGAACGGCGGAGGGCGTTCGTGTCGGCGACATCGTGGGCAGGATCAAGCCCGGCATGATCGCCGACCTCGCGGCCTTCGAAGGCGACCCGGCGCAGAACATTCGCGATCTGAAGATCGCATCGACCGTTGTGCAGTCAGGCAACGTCGTGAAGCTGAACCACCGCGCTCTCGTGTAGCGAATTCACGCAAAATTCACTCTCGGCTCCGCATCTCCTCAGTTGAGAATGCATCTCAATTGCCGAACGGACGGAACTGTCAAGGCGTCTTCAACGTCTCTTCACCGAATCTTGAAGATGACCCGAGACAATGTTCCCGTCCAAAAGGGGACTGATGAGGAGACAAGACGAGATGCTTTACTTCAAGGCCTGCCCGAAGTGCCTGACCGGCACTGTTGAGCACAACAGAGACCCGTGGTCGGAGTATCTGCAGTGCCTCAACTGCGGCCTTATGCGAGACGTGCCCGAAGGCCTGACCGCCGTTCAGGCGCTGAAGGAGCTGCATGTGCAGTTCAAGGAGCAGCGCGCTGCCGAAGAGGCGGAGGAGGCGAAGGCCGTCGCCTGATTGCGGCAGAAGAGGCGTCAGCGACGCTGAAAAACGACCGAACTACCAGAGGCGCAGGTGAACTCATCTGCGCCTCTTTCTTTATGCCGCGATCAGGTTCACCGCGTGCTGAACAAGGCTCCTGCGCCGTAGAATCGTCGAGTTGCGTGATGAGCACGCGGCGACACCGGACAGCGACGGGAAGCCGGGACGGAATTGCCGGATCCAGGATCACAGAGAACGCAGCCGCAGCAGATGCTGCAGGACGCCACCGACCGCCTGCTCTTGGCGACAGGCTCAGCCTACGGCTCCAACCCGCGCATCGAGCGCAGGTTCCTGATCGGCGTACTCGCGGGGATCGTCGTGGTGCTCGGCGGGACCATCGGCTACAGGCTCGTTGAAGACGCCACGTGGTTTGACGCGCTGTACATGACGATTGTCACCGTCTCGACCGTCGGCTACTCCGAGATAATCCCGCTCGGCACCGGCGGCCGCGTGCTGAACATCTTTGTCATCCTGTTCGGCGTCGGCACCGTCCTGTACGTTGCAAGCGTCGTTGCGGAGTATCTTTTCTCAGGCGAGCTACGAGAGGTCATAGGACAGCGTCGAATGAACAGGCAGATCGCCGGAATGAGCGGCCACTACGTTGTGTGCGGCTACGGCAGGACGGGCCAGCGGGTCGTCGCAGAGTTGCGCCACTCCGCCCGGGAGGTCGTGGTCGTCGACATGGTCGAGGCGAACGTGAACCGGGCTATCGAGGACGGCGTTCCGGCGGTCCTCGGCGACTCGGGCAGTGACGACGCGGTGCGGCAGGCAGGGATCGAGAACGCGGGGG
>JANQEF010000056.1 GCA_028278465.1 Dehalococcoidia bacterium
TCCCAGCTTGGGAGGGGGTAGAGGGGGAGGGTCATTCGTCTTGTTCTGGCAGGTACGCGCCCGCAAGCGGGCACTCGGCTGCACCCGATCCAGGCAGCGCCGGACGTCAGTGCCGCCCACCCTTCGACCAGCTCAGGATGACGTCACAGACAACCCTCCCTCTAACTCCCTCCCAAGCTGGGAGGGAGGATTCGTCACTCCGGACTTGACCCTTCGACAGGCTCAGGGTGGCATACGGAATCTCACGCGTCTTCCCACGTCACCTGTCAGATTCCTCCGTTCCGCCGGAATGACGAGTCCGCCCCATCTACAATGCGGCTCCCATGGCCGAACCCACTTCCATACCCCCTCACCCACGAGTCTCCACATGAAACCGCCCGTCATCACAAAGATCGAAGTCAGCAGCGTCGAGTGGGAGATCGAAGACTGCGGGCCGGACGGCTCCGGCATGGTCCCTACCTACAACCCGGGCCGCCGCCATCCAATGTCGCTCCTCTGGACCCGGCTGCACACAGACGCCGGCGTCATCGGCGAATACCCGCTGCGCGTCGACATCTCCGGCATGCGCGACTACCTCATCGGCCGCAACGCCCTCGCCCGCGAGGAGATCTGGAACGACCTCAAGTTCGTCACCAACCGCCAAAGCGCCGGCATCGACATCCTCCTCTGGGACATCGCGGGCAAGCTCACCGATATGTCGGTCTCGCAGCTCCTCGGCGGTTACCGAGAAAAACTGCCCGCATACGCCAGCACCATGAACGGCGGCATCGCTGGGATCGATGGCGGCCTCTCAACACCTGAGTCTTACGCCGAGTTCGCCCAGCGCTGCTACGAGATCGGCTACCGCGCCTTCAAGATCCATCCCTTCCCGCGGCCCGTCATCCAGGACCACGTCGACACCATGCTCGCCCTAGGCGAGGCGGTCGGCGGCAGGATGGACCTGATGCTCGACGCCTTCGGCTACTACCCGAGCTTTGCCGACGCGCTGAAGGTTGGCCGGGCATGCGATGAGGCCGGCTTCTTCTGGATCGAGGACCCGTACTTCGAAGGCGGCGCGTCTGAGCTGGGCCATGCCCGGCTACGTGAGCACCTCTCCACTCCCCTGCTCCAGGGCGAAACGCTGATCGGCCTCGGCTCCAAGATGAACCTCCTCATCTCCGGCGCTACCGATTTCATCCGTGGGCAGGTTCACGGCGAGGGGATCACCGGCACGATGAAGCTGGCGGCTGCGGCCGAGGCGGTTGGCGCAGATATCGAGGTCCACGGCTCCGGCCCGGCCCAGCGGCACGTGATGTCGGCCATCGGCAACTCGAACTACTACGAGGTGGTGTGGGTGCACCCGGATACGCAGTGCATGCAGACGACGCCTGATATCTACGGCGACGGCTACGAGGACGGGCTGGAGGCGGTGGACGCCGAGGGCATGGTAGATGTGCCGGAAGGACCGGGCATGGGCGTCGAGTGGGACTACGACGCTATCAAGCGCATGACGACCGGCACTAAGGTGGTGGAGTAAGCGGCGTGTTGGCTGAGACAGAAAAGGTGATCTCCGCGTGGCCATCACTCTGCACCGACCAGCCCAGTTCGCCGCCGTGCATCTGGGCCACCCTGCTGATGGTCTCCAGTCCCCAGCCGTAGTCCGGCCGGTCGTATCTCCAGTCAACGTCTGCGAACAGGTTCCCGGCCGGTCCGGCCAGGCTGTCTCCCGGTAAAGCGCCGGATACCGTGAACCTCGCCATCTCGTCAGCCGGGTCGTATCGGAGGACGATCTCAACCCTGAACGCGGAATCAGCGCCGCGTTTCAGTCGCCGGATCAGGCCATCGAGCGATCGTTTTATCGCTTCACGGTCTACGGGCATCTCGGGAATCTCACCCGATCGGGACAATGAGACCAGGCCCCGCGTCGGTCGGTCCAACAACTCGGCCATTCGCCAGTGGTCGTACACGTCCGAGTGCACAACTTCCAGAGCGAGGAGGTGCACATCGATCGGGTTTATCCATGAGCGCAAGGTGGAAAGGGCCACGGAGTCCGTCAGCTCGAAAGCCCGGTGTCGGAGGATCCGGCTATACCGGCGGATCACCTCGACGTACTGCACCTGCCTTTCCGTCAAATTGCCGTCTCTGTTTCTGAGAAGAATGTCGGCGAACGCTTCGACTGAGGTCGCCGGAGGGACCATGTCGGCCCCGACTTGTCTCAACAGCAGTCGGTAGTGCTTCAGTTCGGCCTCAAGCTCGGCTACTCGACGCCTCAGCTCTTCGGGTGTCTGCTCTTCATCGGCCATCCGCTGCTCCCTGCCGGTCTGCACACTCCAACCGGCGCGCTGCTTCGTCATACACTTGTTAGCTATGGCCACGAAAACGGCGGCTAAGAAGGCCGACGACACCACCATAGCCACGAACCGTCGAGCACGCTTCAACTACGAGATTCTCGAGACGTTCGAGGCCGGCATGGTCCTGACAGGTTCAGAGATCAAGTCGGTGCGCGACCGCCACATGACGATCTCGGAAGGATACGTCCAGGTGCGCAACGGCGAGGCGTGGCTGCTGAATGCGCATATAGCGCAGTACCCGGCGGCGGGTCCGTTCGGCCAGCACGAGACGACCCGTCCCCGCAAGCTGCTGCTGAAGAAGAAGGAGATCGCGCACATCGAGCGCGAGATGCAGAAGGCGCGCCTGACGATCGTGCCGCTGCGGGTCTACATCAAGGGACGAGTGGCGAAGGTGTTGATCGGCCTGGGCCGCGGCAAGCGGCAGGTGGACCGCCGAGAGACGATCAAGCGCCGCGACGCCCAGCGAGAGATCGGCCGGGCGATGAGAGTGAAGGGGTAGCGCTTCCGTCGTCCCGAGCCTGCGCGAGGGACCCGGGGAGGTAGGGCGACCCACCCTGAACCTCTCGCTACATCAACGACAACTCTCAACGCCCCGTAAAGATGCGAGCTTGACGGTGTGTCGAACTCCCACACCTCATCCAGGTCCTTCGCTCCCACTCAGGACGAAGGGCATGCTCTCTCCCATTGAGCACACACAGCGACTGACCGCCTCCCCAACCCCTGCGTAGGACCATTGCAGGAATCTGTTACTGGCCGATCCGGGCCTCGCTGTCGCCTAACAGGTTCCTGTGATCAAATCCCTTTCCGAATCTGGGACCATCTCGTCAAGGCAAACGGACGCAACGAGGGATGCCGATATGCGAGTAGTGAAGATCGCTCTGAGTGCAGTACTAGCACTTGCCGCCGCCTGCAGCAGCGCCGACGAACCGAGCCGCGACACCAGCCAGGACGCTCCAACCGCGACTCCGACAGCGGTCACCGTCTCGTCTACGGTTACCAGTCCGGCAGCCCCGATCGCACCGCCGCCGTTCAATCCTGACGACTACGCCAACGGGAACGAGATCATCGGTCTCATCGCCGAGGTCGGTCCAGAGCGGCCGTATCCTTCGGAGCTGCTGCCAGACAGCCCTGAACTGCCGAATGACCTCGCTAAGGCGTTAGCGGAAGACTTCCTGAACGACTCCCGCGTCGTGATCACAATGGTAGGTTTCCGTGACGAGACCGTCGATTTCGTAGAAGACTACTGCGACAACGGAGTCAAGAGGACCATTTATGTGCGTCCGGATCTGGAAGCAGATACCTTCATGGGATTCGTGCGGCATTGGACAGTCGCGCACACATCTTCGACAGATTGGAATAGTCCCTACATAACCAGCGGATACCACCTCCGAAATCCGGACTTCTACACGTTCGGTATTGATGGACTCGGGTTTCCTCGGTTGGGAGGCCCGGACGAAGTAGGGAAAGCGAGATTTGGTTACCGCAACCACGTTCATGTCTTTGACAACCCTGCCTGCGCCGACCCGATTCAGCTGACCGCGTTCGACTCTACTCAGTGGGAGTTGTTGGACCTGGGTGAACTGGTGAGCTGGCCTGACGAGCTTCGGCCATCCAGTCCACAACTTGAGCCAAGGATTCTTGAGCGCATGTGGGAAGAGGAATACGTCAACATATTGGTGTTCGATAACTTAAATGGCTATCCGCGCGGGTACACATGTGAAGACCAGGGCGTAATGCTGAACCGAATCTCGCCACAGGCCATTGGTAAGGTCTATGACTGGTCAATCGAGGACGGCTCGGAGATCGCCAATAATGGCGCATGGTTCATATACGACTACCATGATCCAGGGATCGGAACTGAACGCGAATTCTTCTTCGTGCCTGATGACGATGAGTTCCATCCGGATGTATTCGCGGTCGAGATAAACGACTGCTCAATTGAAGACGGCCTGGCGATCGCCGACCAGATTCGAGCTGAACTGAATCTGCCTCCAGTTGCCGCCGTCAAGAACACCGTGCCGCCAGGGGAGCACTTCAACGAACTGAAGCGCCGTCCGTTCCCGTCGATCTTGCATGACTCCGCGGACGTGCTCGATTCAGCCGACGCGGCGCAGGTGTGGACGGAGTGGCTGACCAACGGTCGCCTCGCATACCTGTCCGACGGTGAGATTGGGAACGAGTACCTGCTTTGTGCATACGGAGTCGGGACGGTGATCAAGGATGGCCAGATCAACGGTGAGCCGCTTGAGTGGAGCATCGCTCCGTACAGCGCAGGCTCGTGGAACGAGATAACGTTCACCTTCGTAGCGCAGGCGGGGTCTGTTGTCTCCAACGACGGTATCGTAGTGAACGGCAATCAGCCTACGAGAGAAGATCTAGTCAGGCAGGTAATGGTTGGCGAGAGCGGAGATCAGCTGAACTGCGGGGAGTGAGGGTGGTCTTCTCCCTTCCTCGGGTGCCCTCTGGGCGCGAGGGAGCTAGAGGGTGGGTCGTCACCGTCGTCCCGAGCCTGTGCGAGGGACCCGGTGGGTGAGGCGATCCACCCTGAACCTCTCTCTACATCAACGACAACTCTCAACGCTCCGCGGAAGCGTGAGCCTGCCGGTGTGTCGAACCCCGCACCCCCCGGGTCCTTCGCTGCCACTCAGGACGAAGGACATCCTCTCTCCCGGCTCGGGAGGGAGTTAGAGGGAGGGTCGTTGATGACATCCCTACCCGTCCTCAACAAGACGAATAACCCTCCCCTTAATCCCCTCCCATATGGGAGGGGAGAAGAGCGCCATCCTGAGCTAGCCTGCCGTGAGCGCAGTCAAAGGGAAGGGCGCAGCCAGTGGCGCCCCTACCGCGGCGATCTTTACACCTGCAGCGCCGTTGAGAAGTCAGGCACTCCGGCCCAGCGTCCTGCGTCGCCGGATGCACGCATCACCGCGATCGTCTTGATCACCTCCGGGTTCGCCAGCCCGTGCGGCTTCGTCCCCGTCAGCACATTGATCACCGACTCAGCCTGCAGGATCGGGCACTCCTCCAGGAACTTCGGCGAGTAGCCTGCGATGTGCGGCGTCACGATCAGGTTCGGGATCTGCAGCAGCGGGCTCTCCGGGTCCACCGGCTCCGTCTCCGTAACATCGATCGCCGCCGCCTCGATCTGGCCGTCCCGCAGCGCAACCTGCAGCGCCGTCTCATCGATCAGCGGCCCGCGGGCGCAGTTCACGATCAGAGCCGTCGGCTTCATCTTCGAAAACGCCTCTGCATCGATGATGTGGAACGTCTCATCCGTCGCCGAAGTGTGGACCGTCATGTAGTCCGACTCCCGCAGCAGCGTATCGAGGTCCACCTTCTGCACGCCGTAGAGGTCGCAGGTAGTCTGCGAAACATACGGGTCGGCGGCGAGGATGCGCTCCGGCCCAAAACCCCGGATGCGGGTGGCGAAGGCTCGGCCGATGTTGCCGAAGCCGATGATGCCCACGGTGTGGCCGGCGATGCGCCGCACCGTCTCCTGGTACTCCATCGTCAGCGCCGGATTCTCGGACCACTGGCCCTCTCGCGTCGTCTGGATGGTCTCGTAGAGCCTCCTGGTGAGCCCCAGCAGCATGGCGACGGCATGGTCTGCGACCTCGGTCGTGTTGACGCCGGGCACGTTGCAGGCGAGGACGCCTAACTCCGTCGCGGCATCTAGGTCTATCGAGTCGACACCGACACCGAGGCGGCTCACGACCTTCAGCTTCGTGCACGCCTCCATCACCTCGCGGGAGGTGCGGACGTTCGTGCCGATGAGCGCACCATCGGCATCGCCCAGCAGGTCGATCATCTCTGCAGTGTTCGAAACGGAGCCTTCTACAACCTCCATGCCGGCTTTCTCGAAGAGGTCGGTGCGGTGGTGCTTGGAGGTCATGGAGGCGATTTTGAACGGCATCTTTTTCTCCCATCATTTCGATCCGGCGATTACTCGTGCGCAAGCATATCGCCTCCGCGCCGGTGCATCGTTGACCTTCAGCCGATATCATCCCGCCCCATGAACAGGAAAGTGCTGATAACCGACTACGTCTGGCCGAGCCTCGACCCCGAGCGAGAGGTGCTGGAGGCCGCCGGGTTCGAGCTTGTCGTTGCGCCGGACGGTGAAGAGGAGACGCTGGCCGGGCTGGCGGCAGACGTCGATGCCATCATGTTCTGCTTCGCCCAGGTAACCGAGAAGGTGCTACGGTCTTCACCGAAGTGCCTAATCGCCGCTCGCTACGGCATCGGTGTCGACAACGTCGCCATCCCCGTCTGCACCGAGCTCGGCATCGTCGTCACCAACGTGCCCGACTATTGCATCGACGAGGTGACCGAGCACACGCTGGGAATGGTGACCGCACTGAACCGCCGCCTCGTGCCGCACAACGCGGCTGTGAAGTCCGGCGGCTGGCACAGCGTCGCTCTCGATCAGCCGATGAGGCGCATGAACGGAGCAACCTTTGGCGTGATCGGGTTCGGGCGCATCGGCCGGTCAGTCGGCGCCCGGGCGGCCGCACTTGGCATGGACGTTCTCGCCTACGACCCGCTGCTGGAGCCGGGACAGGACGTTGGCGGAGCCAGGAGCGTGACGATGTCAGAGGTCCTCGCCGGGTCCGACTTCATCAGCGTCCACGTGCCTCTCACCGACGAGACCCGCGGGTTGATTGGGAAGGATGAGCTGGCGGCAATGAAGCCCGGCGCGATCATCGTCAACCCGGCCCGCGGCGGTCTGATCGACGAGTTTGCGCTGTCCGACGCGCTGGAGTCGGGACATCTCGCAGGAGCAGGGCTCGACGTGATGGAGCCTGCGCCGCCAGCGGACGATCACCCGCTGCTGAGGCAGGAGAATGTGATCCTGACGCCGCACACGGCGTTCTTCTCGCAGGCGTCGACGCTGGAGCTGGAGACGCGGACCGCTCAGGAGGTCGTGCGGGTCGTGAACGGCGGCCAGCCGGAGAACTTCATCAACCCCGAGGTGAGCGGCAGGACGCGGGTCGGGATCTGAGCCGTGGTCAGGCGGCCTGGCTGTCGGACTCCGTGTCGGCGTCCGATTCGGCTTCGACCGCCGCTTCCGCCTCCGGATAGGCTTCGTCATTTTGCGCCACCGGCTTCAGCGGGATTGAGAACTCGGCCACGGCGCCGCCGTCAGGATGCGTCTTCAGTGAGATCGCGCCGCCGTGCGCCTCGACGACCTTGCGAGCAACGTAGAGGCCGATTCCCGTGCCCGGCTGCTGCTGCTGCGCCTCCGTGGAGTGGCCGCGGCTGAACAGCTCGAACACGTTCTCGGCATCCTCCTCCGAGATGCCGGGACCCTGGTCGCGCAACGTCACGTAGAGCCGCTCAGCGTCAGCTCTGCAGGTGATGCCGATCACCGTCTCTTCGGGGCTGTACTTGCTGGCATTGCCGATCAGGTTGATCAGCACCTGGCGCAGCCTCTGCGGATCGACAGGCACAACCATCTCGTCATCGCCGCTATCGAACGTCATCGCCTGCGACTTGGTCGACAGAGCATTCTCCATCTCACTCACGCACTCGGCGATCAACTGCCGCGGGTCCAGTGGCTCAAGCTCCAGCGTCACCTTGCCCGCCTCAATCCTGGAGAGGTCCAGCAGATCGGTGATGAGCGACTCCAGCTGCCTGCTGTTGCGCTGAATCGCCTCAACCTGGCGCATCTCGCGATCGTCCAGATTGCCCTTGCGGTTAATGTTCAACAGGTCGGCGAACGCGGTGATGCTGGTAAGCGGCGTCTTCAACTCGTGTGAAAGCAGGCCCAGGAACTGACTCTTTGCCTCGTTGATCTCAGTCAGCCGCTTCTTCTCGTACTCAGAAAGCAGGTTCAGCTCACGCTGATGCGCCAGCTCAAGCTCACGCGTGTGCATGTACGCGCTGGCGACGGGCCCCCTAACAGCGGTACCGATCCTTCCGGCGATCTCAAGATCATCCGGCGAGTACGCGTCTGCGCGTTCCGATTGGAATAGCAAAAAAGCGTTGAACGACGGTGTTCGCAGCAGCGGGACAAGGATGGTCGTAAGCAGATGGTTCTTCACGCCAGCAGGTGCTGATCCCGGATATACGTCGGTCAGGTCGTCGCCATCCCCGAGGGTTATCAGGACAGGCTCCGTGTCGTCCCGGTGTACCTCCATCATCGTCCCTGCCGCAGGGTACGAAGAAGCCGGCTCCCGGGCACCGACCGGGTGGGTGTCCTTCAGCAACATGTGGTCGAGAGTGATGGTTTGTGCCGCGTGCTCCAGCCGGCTTACGGCCACCACGTTGAAGTCGATCAGTCGCGTAACAAGGTCAGCGAACGGCTCGAAGACGTCGGGGAGGTACAGGGTCGACGACAGCAGCTGGCCTATCGCTCTCAAAGTGTCGCTCTGCTCAGCCTCGACCGCCAGTCTGCGCCGGAGCTCCATTTCTGCCACCGAGCCACCGATCAGATCTGCGATCGCCTGGCCGCGTCGCAGGTCGGTCCGCGTGTAGTCGAGCTTGCCGGCGTTGCGGAACACCAGGAACCCGAAAATCTGACGGTTGGCGACGAGCGGAATGTTCATCACCGACCGCAGTTCCCGGTTCTCGATCGCGACTCCGGAGCCTGGATACGCCTTGCGGAACTCGGCGTGGTCCAGAAAGTTGCGCACAACCGGTTTGCCGGTCACCATCACCTCTTGACAGGTGGTGCCGTCAACCCTCCAATTGCTGTCTAGCTGCGCTGATCCGGCCGGCTGGTCGCCTGAGAAATCGATGTACGTGATGCGCATCGTCTCGCGGTCCGGCCTCAAAGTAGTGATCAGGGTCGAGGAGTTCGGCACAAGGCTTCGGATGAGCAGACCGAACTCGCGCTTGAGCGACTGGAAGTCCACCGCGGAGGCGGCGATCTGCTCGATGCCGTTCAGGCTCCTGCGCTCATGCTCTGAGATGTTTGGCGCAGTGGAACTGCTGGCAGATTGCTGCACAATCGCCCAGGTCATCGGGTTCCCATCTGCCTCGACCGGCTGCAACGTCACCCGGGCGCGGAACCGTGTGCCGTCGCCGCGTTCGAGTTCGAGCGCCGTGTCGTTCGCTGCCGCCAGCGTGATCGGGTCGGGGATCTGCATCCCTGCGCCGTTCCTGAGCTCCTCAGGCAGGAGGTCGCGCGCCTTGATGCTCTTCAGCTGTTCGGCCGAAAACCTGAAGAGAGATTCAGCCGCCGAGTTCGCGTGAGCGATACCGCCGGACGCGTCGAAGAGGATCACCGCGTCCGGCCAACGATCACACAGGCGCAGCAACGCCTCGTGTAGGCTGGAGCAATTTCGATCATCGAAAGAGCTATTTCTTTCGCTGGCTCTCACTTAATCACCCTGGGTCTATGGGGTGCGCAGCGGGTTCGGGACATTTCCAGCATCAGGCGCGTCGGTGATTCCCGCTAGCGAAACTGCGCGCATTCTTGTGGGTGGCGTAGCGTCCCGGCCTGCGTGAACGCACCCACAGGGTTTCGGTCCGCCGGCGGATGGTCTTCAGAAGGACCGACCGCGTCAGCCCGGCACCATCCGAAAGCGCATCGACATCATGTCGCGCTCGACCTGTGCGGCTTCGTCCGATGTGATTGGCAGGTTGGAGTACGCGGCGCGGTCGGCGGCTTCGGTGGCTGCGTGCAGGCACTCATACCCTTCAGTCATGTAGAAAGCGGCGCGCTCAGCGTAGAGGCTCAGCGGCTCGTTGTCGCGGCGACGCCGGAAGCCCGCTTTCGCAACGCGTTTCTCCAGCGCGGCGAAGGCCTTCAGAACCCTGATCCGGTCCCGCCGGTCCGGTCCGTCCAGCATCGAGTAACGCAGCCACTCGAACTCATCGGCGCCTGTGCGCACCCGGCGTCGCAGCCAGTACCACCAGTAGGCGAAGCCGGCGATAGCGGTGATCAGCATGATCGACACGCCGAACAGCGGTCCGACCTTGATCAGCCACTCGAACACCGCTCCCAGCGCGCCCGGTGAGCTGTTGAGGGCCGATGCCAGGTTGTCGCCCAGCCGCCTGTCCAGCAGTGAGCTCAGCCCCGAAGGCGGCGGCGCTTCGAGCTCCGACGGACTCGGCAGGTCAGGCCGCGACGATGCGTCGAACGGCACCCATCCGGCGCTTTCGAACAGCACCTCGGCCCACGCATGCAGGTCGGTGTCCCTAATCTCGGCCGCTCCCGAGTTGAATTTTGAATCATCTACGATCGTCCTTTTGTAAAGGATGG